>NZ_KV838776.1:0-381 GCF_001838765.1 Staphylococcus sp. HMSC34G04 | reverse complement strand
TGCTGGCACGTAGTTAGCCGTGGCTTTCTGATCAGGTACCGTCAAGATGTGCACAGTTACTTACACATTTGTTCTTCCCTGATAACAGAGTTTTACGATCCGAAGACCTTCATCACTCACGCGGCGTTGCTCCGTCAGGCTTTCGCCCATTGCGGAAGATTCCCTACTGCTGCCTCCCGTAGGAGTCTGGACCGTGTCTCAGTTCCAGTGTGGCCGATCACCCTCTCAGGTCGGCTACGCATCGTTGCCTTGGTAAGCCGTTACCTTACCAACTAGCTAATACGGCGCGGATCCATCTATAAGTGACAGCAAAGCCGCCTTTCACTATTGAACCATGCGGTTCAATATGTTATCCGGTATTAGCTCCGGTTTCCCGAAGTT
>NZ_KV838775.1:0-381 GCF_001838765.1 Staphylococcus sp. HMSC34G04 | reverse complement strand
TGCTGGCACGTAGTTAGCCGTGGCTTTCTGATTAGGTACCGTCAAGACGTGCATAGTTACTTACACATTTGTTCTTCCCTAATAACAGAGTTTTACGATCCGAAGACCTTCATCACTCACGCGGCGTTGCTCCGTCAGGCTTTCGCCCATTGCGGAAGATTCCCTACTGCTGCCTCCCGTAGGAGTCTGGACCGTGTCTCAGTTCCAGTGTGGCCGATCACCCTCTCAGGTCGGCTACGCATCGTTGCCTTGGTAAGCCGTTACCTTACCAACTAGCTAATGCGGCGCGGATCCATCTATAAGTGACAGCAAAACCGTCTTTCACTATTGAACCATGCGGTTCAATATATTATCCGGTATTAGCTCCGGTTTCCCGAAGTT
>NZ_KV838774.1:0-440 GCF_001838765.1 Staphylococcus sp. HMSC34G04 | reverse complement strand
ACAGTACCAGTAACGACAAATCCAGAAAAAGATGTTATTGCTCCTGATGCACCGACGATTAATCAACCATCTGTAGGTGATAAAACGATATCAGGTAAGGGTGAACCAGGATCTACAATAACAGTAACTTTCCCTGATGGTAGTACTACAACTGGTAAAGTCGATGGAAATGGTGATTGGACAGTAACAGTTCCAGATGAAATTACTTTACATGAAGGAGATAAAATTACTGCGATATCAACTGATGATAGCGGCAATAAATCTAATCCTACTGATACTACTGTAGTTGACCATGATGACAGCGACTCAGACTCAGATAGCGATTCAGATTCCGATAGTGACTCAGACTCAGATAGCGATTCAGATTCCGACAGCGACTCAGATTCCGACAGTGACTCAGACTCAGACAGCGATTCAGATTCCGACAGCGACTCAGACTC
>NZ_KV838773.1:0-1334 GCF_001838765.1 Staphylococcus sp. HMSC34G04 | reverse complement strand
GGGGGGACGCAGTAGGATAGGCGAAGCGTGCTGTTGGAGTGCACGTCCAAGCAGTAAGGCTGAGTGTTAGGCAAATCCGGCACTCATAAGGCTGAGCTGTGATGGGGAGAGGAAATTGTTTCCTCGAGTCGTTGATTTCACACTGCCGAGAAAAGCCTCTAGATAGATAACAGGTGCCCGTACCGCAAACCGACACAGGTAGTCAAGATGAGAATTCTAAGGTGAGCGAGCGAACTCTCGTTAAGGAACTCGGCAAAATGACCCCGTAACTTCGGGAGAAGGGGTGCTCTTTAGGGTTCACGCCCAGAAGAGCCGCAGTGAATAGGCCCAAGCGACTGTTTATCAAAAACACAGGTCTCTGCTAAACCGTAAGGTGATGTATAGGGGCTGACGCCTGCCCGGTGCTGGAAGGTTAAGAGGAGTGGTTAGCTTCTGCGAAGCTACGAATCGAAGCCCCAGTAAACGGCGGCCGTAACTATAACGGTCCTAAGGTAGCGAAATTCCTTGTCGGGTAAGTTCCGACCCGCACGAAAGGCGTAACGATTTGGGCACTGTCTCAACGAGAGACTCGGTGAAATCATAGTACCTGTGAAGATGCAGGTTACCCGCGACAGGACGGAAAGACCCCGTGGAGCTTTACTGTAGCCTGATATTGAAATTCGGCACAGCTTGTACAGGATAGGTAGGAGCCTTTGAAACGTGAGCGCTAGCTTACGTGGAGGCGTTGGTGGGATACTACCCTAGCTGTGTTGGCTTTCTAACCCGCACCACTTATCGTGGTGGGAGACAGTGTCAGGCGGGCAGTTTGACTGGGGCGGTCGCCTCCTAAAAGGTAACGGAGGCGCTCAAAGGTTCCCTCAGAATGGTTGGAAATCATTCATAGAGTGTAAAGGCATAAGGGAGCTTGACTGCGAGACCTACAAGTCGAGCAGGGTCGAAAGACGGACTTAGTGATCCGGTGGTTCCGCATGGAAGGGCCATCGCTCAACGGATAAAAGCTACCCCGGGGATAACAGGCTTATCTCCCCCAAGAGTTCACATCGACGGGGAGGTTTGGCACCTCGATGTCGGCTCATCGCATCCTGGGGCTGTAGTCGGTCCCAAGGGTTGGGCTGTTCGCCCATTAAAGCGGTACGCGAGCTGGGTTCAGAACGTCGTGAGACAGTTCGGTCCCTATCCGTCGTGGGCGTAGGAAATTTGAGAGGAGCTGTCCTTAGTACGAGAGGACCGGGATGGACATACCTCTGGTGTACCAGTTGTCGTGCCAACGGCATAGCTGGGTAGCTATGTATGGACGGGATAAGTGCTGAAAGCATCTAAGCATGAAGCCCCCC
>NZ_KV838772.1:0-118442 GCF_001838765.1 Staphylococcus sp. HMSC34G04 | reverse complement strand
GTTGACATATTGTCATTCAGTTTTCAATGTTCTTTAACACTTACAATACATCATTGTAACAAATGGAATTTATTAAGTCAAGAATTAATTTATATTTTATTTCTTGTCGATTCTTAATTAATTCAACAAATAACATTTTATAATGTATTGATTTTAATTTCAATAGTCAAAATTACACTTTGTTAACTAAATTTTAAAGTTCTTAACTTTTTCTTTTCAATTAATTAAACTGCTTTTGACGACTTTTATATAGTATCAAGATATAAACGTAACGTCAATATTTATTGTTGATTTTTTAAGTTAAAATTTACTTAATGAGTGAATATATATCTACATATAGTACATTATAATTATATAGTGTAAATACTTTCGTTTTGTACATCTGCAAAACGAAGTCTTATGTAAAAAAAAGAGGCTGTACAAATTATTACAGCCCCTACTACTTATATACGATTAATTATATGAAATTGCTAAACAGTCATACTATTTCATCATTATTTTATCTCAATAAAACTTCACAAAAGTATCAATAATGACTAAATTTTTATTTTGCTTCTATGAACTTACTTTCATCAATTTTCTTCTTCTTTGCAATCTTTACATACTCCATATATTTCCATCCGATGATGAGTAACATCAAAATCTGTTACATGTTGAGCTAATTGCTCTACTTCATCCAATTGTGGATAATGGAAGTCAACGATTTTACCACATTTTTCACATATAATGTGGTAGTGATTATGTGTATTAAAATCAAACCTACTAGATGAATCACCATATGTTAACTCTTTGACTATACCAATATCTTTAAATACTCTTAGATTATTATAGATAGTAGCAACACTTATATTAGGAAATTTAGGTGAAAGTGCTTGATATATTTCATCTGCTGTTGGATGTGAATGTGAAGATATAAGATAGCGCATAATTGCTTGTCTTTGGGGTGTAATACGAACGCCCGCTTGTCTTAATGACGCAATGGACTCTTCAAGTTCATGATCAATAGATTCAAGTTCCGCACTCACTTTTTTCACCATCTTTCTAAATAATAATTATTATTACTTAATATTAATATAACTGTTGCTATAAATAAATGTCAATAAATACTTGCTATTTTCAATTAGTAACCATAATCTAAGTCTACTTTATTCTCAATTACATCATAATTATTGAGAAAATGCTCAAGATTCTTTTTGAAAATATCCGTAGCTTCTCTATTATTATTAGAATCATTACCTGTAATATGAGCAGTTATAGTCACATTGTCTAAATCATATAAAGGATTATCCTTACTAAGTGGTTCTTTTTCAAAAACATCCAAATAAGCATGTCTGATTAATCGATCCTTGAGTACATTGATGAGCATTTCCTCATCAACAATTGTTCCCCTTCCTACATTTATAAATAAAACATTATTGTCCATTTGTATGAAATGTTTTCTTTTTAATAAGTGAATTGTTTCTTCAGTTTCAGGTAATGCATTAACAATAATATTCGCCTTTTCAATAACATTATCTAACTCTTCAATTGTATATACTTCATCAAATTGTTCAACATTTTTTCCTGACTTACTAACCCCTATCACTTTCATTCCAAAAGCTTTGGCTAAATAAGCAGCCCTTTGTGCAATCGCACCTGTTCCCAATAACAATAAAGTCTCTTCGTTTAATCTTTTACCAGTAATTCTGGAGTCATAATTTTTTTCAATTTGATTTCTATAGGAAGTTTTCATTTTTTTATAATCATCCAAAATGAATGTCATTATATATTCAGAAACTTGTTTAGCTTGTATACCTTTACCATTTGTTAGAATGATATCTCGCTCTTTAATATAATTTAACGGTAAATTATTTACACCTGTTGCAAACCATGCAATCCATTTAAGGTTGATACAATGTTCGATAAAGTGACGATCTATTTTGCCATCATAACCTATTAAAATGTCCATAGTTTTTCTATCATTGATTGGGATATTTATAGCTTTGTCATAAAATTTAAATTCTTCGTTTGGAAATTGTTTTCTTAATTCGTTTTCTATTTCATTTAATCTATTTAAGCTAACAATTTTCAAAATTAACCCTCCAGAATATTTTTTATTGTTTCAATTTGCGTTTTTACCTTTACATTTTCAATCACATCAATAATGTTACCATTTTCATCGAGAATAAATGTTGTTCTTACAATCCCCATATTCTCCTTGCCAAATGATTTTTTCAATTGGTAAACCCCTACTTTATCAGCAAGTTGATAATCTTTATCTACAAGTAAGTCAAAATTCAATTGATGTTTTTTTATAAAATTTTGATGTTTCTTTTTAGAGTCTGCGCTTATTCCATATATATCTACATCAAGTTGGTTAAAATCTTCAATGTGATCTCTAAATTCACAAGCTTCAGTAGTACACGTTGGTGTATTATCTCTTGGATAAAAATAAAGAATTGTTTTACGACCTTTAATTGTTTCATTTGAAATAAAATTACCATCTTGATTTTCTAAAGAAAAAGAGGGAAATTGTTCACCTTTACTAATCATATACTCACCTATTTCTTAATTGTGTTGCTTTTATGATACGATATTAATTGAAAATATTAAATAAAAAGAGGTTGATAGATATGAAATTTACTGAAAGCGAACGTCTTCAGCAACTTTCTAATGAATATATTTTGGGAGGTGTGAATTCACCTTCACGGTCGTATAAAGCAGTAGGTGGCGGGGCACCAGTAGTAATGAAAGAAGGTCATGGCGCTTACTTATATGATGTAGATGGTAATAAATATATCGACTATCTACAAGCTTATGGACCAATAATAACTGGTCATGCACACCCGCATATTACCGAAGCAATCCAAGATCAAGCAGCAAAAGGTGTGCTTTATGGGACACCTACTGAATTAGAAATAAAATTCTCAAAAAAACTTAGAGAAGCTGTTCCTTCTTTAGAAAAGATCCGTTTCGTAAACTCAGGTACTGAAGCAGTTATGACGACAATTAGAGTTGCTCGTGCTTACACTAAAAGAAACAAAATTATTAAGTTTGCAGGCTCTTATCATGGTCATTCTGATTTAGTTTTAGTGGCAGCTGGTAGTGGACCTTCTCAACTTGGTTCTCCTGATTCTGCTGGTGTCCCCCAAAGTGTTGCACAAGAGGTTATTACAGTACCGTTTAATGATATAGAATCATATAGAGAAGCTATTGATTATTGGAAAGACGATATTGCAGCAGTATTAGTAGAGCCGATTGTGGGTAATTTTGGGATGGTCATGCCACAACCAGGCTTCTTAGAAGAAGTAAATAAAATTTCTCATGATAATGGAACATTAGTTATCTATGATGAAGTTATCACTGCTTTTCGTTTCCATTATGGTGCAGCTCAAGATTTATTAGGTGTTAAACCAGATCTCACAGCTTTTGGTAAGATTGTTGGCGGTGGTTTACCAATTGGTGGCTACGGTGGTCGACAAGATATTATGGAGCACGTTGCACCACTAGGTCCAGCTTATCAAGCCGGAACAATGGCCGGTAACCCGTTATCAATGAGAGCAGGTATTGCTTTATTAGAGGTTCTTGAACAAGAAGGTGTTTATGATAAACTTGATCAATTAGGTCGTCGTCTTGAAGAAGGGTTACAAAAATTAATAGATAAGCATCAAATTACAGCAACAATAAATAGAATCTATGGCTCACTGACATTGTATTTCACAAATGAAAAAGTTACGCATTATGAACAAGTTGAAAACTCTGATGGAGATGCTTTCGCTCAATTCTTTAAATTAATGTTGAACCAAGGCATTAATCTCGCACCTTCTAAATTTGAAGCGTGGTTCTTAACTACAGAACATACTGAAGAAGATATTGATCGTACACTAGAAGCAGCTGATTATGCATTTAGTAAAATGAAATAACCTACAGTATGAGAACTTGACACATTACCTATGTGTTCAAGTTCTTTTTATGTTCAATTATGAATTAACTGTTGAAAATTTAATTGAAATTTGCGTTTTCACTTTTCTTAAGTAAAATTTATGATAGTTTATAAAATTTAATAGCTTATAAAGTACAAAATAAAACTATTTACTTAATTTCTTAAAATTTTTCATCTAAAAACCACATTGCATATAGATAAACTTGATTATTTAAGTTCAGGGGTGTATAACAATAATGAATGAGAGTATTATTATTACTCAAAATAATTAAAAGGAGCATTTAATTTGAGACTTGGAGCTCGGATTTTCAAAACTGGTATAGCCATTATCTTAGCTATGTCTATCGCTTCTTTACTTCCTGATAATATTGGTCTAAAAACGTTAGCAGGTGTCAGTGCAGTAGTTGCCATGCAACCAAGTGTTTATCGCTCAATCAAAACTGTTTCTGAACAAGCTATTGGTAATGTGATTGGTGCACTACTTGCAGTAACAATGGTAACGATATTCAGTGATAATTTCATTATCATGGGCGTTACCGTTATTTTACTCATTGCAATTTTGTTCCAATTTAATCTAGCTCATGTAGCAACACTTGCAAGCGTAACTGCTCTTATAATTATGGGGCAACATACTGGTTCTTTCTATGTTGCTGCATTTTTTAGATTTGTACTAGTGATGATTGGTGTATTGAGTTCTTCTATTGTCAATCTAATTTTTTTACCTCCTAAGTTTGAAACAAAAATTTATTATAATTCAATGAATATTTCTTCTGATATATTTGTGTGGTTTAAACTTGTACTCAATGACACATCAGAATTTCATAATATTAAACAGGATGGTGATCAACTAAACTCACGCATCAATAAATTAGAAAAGATTTTCGACTATTACAATGAAGAAAGACCATTAACAAAAAAACATATTTATCAACAGAATAGAAAAAAAATACTATTTAGAGAAGTAGTTAGAACGACTAGACAAGCATATGAAGTGCTAAAACGAATGTCACGATATCAAAATGATTTATATCAACTAAATAATCAATTACTTTTACAAATCAAATTAGAACTTGATTCATTAGTTACTTTACATGAACAAATATTTAAGAGTTTATCTAAAAAAGCTAGATATGATGTCACTCAACTAGATTATGAAGTTGACAATCCTCAGAAGAAAAACTTGATGGATGCTTTTCAGCAAGAATTAATTAAAAACCCACATCAGACGCAATATTCTTATAGCAATATGATGCAAATTATTGCTGAAATTGAAGAATACAGATATCAACTTGAACACTTAGATCGCATCCGTTTAAGTTTCTTTACCTATCACCGTTCTGATACTGATATAGACATTTCAGATGAGGACTTTGACTTATAATACAATGGTAAATCAGAATTTTATTGGATTAACCAGTGAAATTCTACTAGTTAGCTGTTTTGACTATAGGTAAAATAGTTCTTATTTTTAATAACTGCCAACAGTACAAAAATGCCTGAGACAACAACAGTCTCAGGCATTTTCAATGTTTTATAAATTTTGAATACTATAAAGATGCTCATATGCACCGCGTTTATTAATTAATTGTTGGTGTGTGCCAGTCTCAACAATTCGTCCATTTTCCATTACAACTATCCTATCTGCATGAGTAATTGTCGATAAACGATGTGCAACAATTAATGTTGTTCTATCCTTACTTAAAACATCAAGTGCTTCTTGAATAATTGCTTCACTCTCTAAATCCAATGCACTTGTTGCTTCATCTAATATTAAAACAGGAGGATTATTTAAAAAGATACGTGCAATTGACAACCTTTGTTTTTGTCCACCTGATAATTTAACTCCACGTTCCCCTACTTCAGTATCATATCCATTCGGTAAGTTTGAAATAAAATCATGGGCATTCGCCATTTTTGCAGCTTCTACGACTTCATCATCAGTCGCATCAGGCCTACCCAACAAAATATTCTCCTTAACAGTATCAGAAAAAAGAATATTATCCTGTTGTACTAAGCCTATTTGATTCCTCAAACTACCAGTTAGGAACTCTTTAACATTATGATGA
Organism: Staphylococcus sp. HMSC34G04; assembly: GCF_001838765.1. Taxonomy (NCBI): domain Bacteria; kingdom Bacillati; phylum Bacillota; class Bacilli; order Caryophanales; family Staphylococcaceae; genus Staphylococcus; species Staphylococcus sp. HMSC34G04. The sequence continues at coordinate 112,454 of NZ_KV838772.1, read as the reverse complement.
TCGATAAGTATTTCACCTTGAGTCACATCATAAAATCTTGGTATAAGATTAATCAAAGTAGATTTTCCTCCACCACTCATACCTACAAAAGCTACAGTTTCACCTTTGTTAATTTTTAAATTAATATCGTGTAATACTTCTTTTTCATTTTCATTATATTTGAAACTCACATGTTTTAAATCAATTTGACCCTCACTGATTTTAATTAGCTGTGCTCCAATGCCATTTTTGATGTCGTAATCCTCATCCATTAATTGAAATACTCTGTCCATAGATGCAAAACTTTGTGTAAGTGTAGTAAATGAAGATACTAGTCTTCTAAGTGGTCCAAATAATTGTTCTAGATAACCGACAAATGCTGCTAGAGTTCCGACAGTAATCGACCCGGTAATTGCTAAATATGAACCCACGCCAATCACAATTATTGGACCTAAATCTGTAACAGTATTAATAGCAGCAAAAGAATACGCGTTCCATCTTGTATGTTGGAATGCTCGTTGTAAAAAGTTTTTGTTATGGTTATCAAAATTTTTCGCTTCATTGTCTTCAATAGCAAAACTTTTAATAACAGACATTCCTTGAACCCGCTCATGTAAGAAGCCTTGTACTTCTGCTAGAGCTTGTGAGCGCACACGTGTAAGTTTACGTAATCTTCCAAAGAAAAAATAAACAGTTAAAATATAAAATGGAAAAATAAAAATAGCAGCAAACGTCAATTTTACATCAAGGAAGAACATAATAGAAAGTGCGATAATAATCGTTATACAGTCAAGCCAGATATTCATCAATCCAGTAAGAATGAAGTCTTTTGTTTGTTCGACGTCATTAATCACTCTTGAAATGACTTGACCGACTTGATTATTTGCATAAAATCGAGCACTTAGTGCTTGCAAGTGATTATACAATTGTTTACGAATATCATATAGTATTTTATTACTTGTCCATTGAGCTAAATATTGTCTAATAAACTCAATCGGCGGACGAACAATTAAGAATATAAATAATGCAATTCCTATTGCTACACCAAGGTGACTAAATTTTTCTTGATTTGTAAGCGAATGATTATTAATCACGCCATCTATAGCATATTTAATCAATAAAGGTATGAGCATGGGAATACCGAATTTAATAATTCCTACTATAATTGTTGCAATAATACGATATCTATAAGGTTTTACAAACTTTAAATATCGTTTTATCATGCGCCTTCCCTCCTAATAATTTGAAAATGAAGAGAGGTTGGCACATTGCATTTGTATACACTTTAAAAATAAAAGATACAAATGTTAATGTCTCAACCTCTAATACACGAAGACACTCTATCAGATATTAAGTTAGAAAGATGAACTAACAAATTATCATTGTTGTTACACTTCATTTATGAATTTTTATAGATTACTTTTACAATATAAATTATTTTAATCTTATTTACATCTATTTTGCTTAATAATCTCTAATTTTTTTATAACGTTCTTTCCATACTTTTATAAAGTCAGGAGCAAAAGGCCCCTTTTTTTGTTCTATCCATTGTTGTAAAATATCAACATTTCTTCTTAAAATAATATCGATATCATGAGGGTAATTCATTTGGTTCATATGTTGCTCGTACTCATCTTCATCAAGTAAATGATATTTTCCGTTCGGATAAACTTTGATATCTAAATCATAATCAATATATTTTAAAGCTTCTTCGTCACATGCAAAAGGCGAAGATAAATTACAATAATAATAAATACCATCTTCTCTAAACATACAAATAACATTAAACCAATATTCAGAATGAAAGTATACAATTGCTGGTTCTCGAGTAATCCATGTACGCCCGTCACTTTCAGTTACTAAAGTGTGATCATTACCACCAATAATCACATGTTCTGTTCCCTTTAAAATTGTGGTTTCTGACCAGACACGATGAATATTACCATCATGTTTATAACTTTGAATCTTAATATTTTCTCCTTCTTTAGGTATGGATTCCTTTACCATACTCCACACCACCTTTATCGTATTTAACCATTTAGATTATATCATATTTTAATATGCTTGATTAACCTATCATTTATAAGTGGCATATGAGATTGATGTTTATAAATTAACCTTCAATAAACTTATATATTTTATCCATTGGTACGGGAAATGTATACTTATCCCTATCATCTAAATTAAACCACGTCATTTGTTGAGGTAAATCATTCTCCTGTATATTAAGAGGTGCTGTAACATTGTATACTTCAATATCCCATGTAAGATGGGTAAATTGATGTTTTAATTTAAATACTGGTTCGTTAATTGTTTCGATTCTTTTTCCTAAATCATCAGATATCACATCGTTTGCATTTGTTTGTTCTCTCATTGGAAATTGCCACATACCGTTAAGAAGTTTTTCTTTACGCTTTTCAAGTAAATATTGACCATTATCATTACGAATCAGAAAAACTTTTTGCTCAACGTTTTTCTTATTTAAATTTTTAGTTTTTACTGGTAATTCTTGTGCAGTCCCCATATGAAATGCCTCACAGTGTTCTTGAATAGGACAAAACAAACACAATGGTGATTTTGGAGTACATACTAACGCCCCTAGCTCCATCATCGCTTGATTAAATGTTCCCGCATCCTTCAACACATATGGGTGTAATTCTTGTTCGAATGCTTTTCGAGTAGACTGTAACTTTATATCACGATAGTCATTGTTTAATCGTGACCATACTCTAAAAACATTACCATCGACAGTTGCTAAAGGATGGTTGAAAGCTATACTCATGACCGCCGCCTGAGTATATGGACCCACACCTTTTAACTTTTTAAATGTTTCAGGATCGTATGGTACCTCACCATCATAATTATTATTAACTTCTTTTACGGCAGTATGGAAATTACGCGCTCTGCTATAATAGCCTAAACCTTCCCAATACTTCAACACTTCATCTTCACTAGCTTCGCTCAACGACTGAATTGTAGGGAACCTATGTATAAATCTATAGTAGTAATCTATAACAGTGTTTACTTGCGTCTGTTGTAACATCACTTCACTTAGCCAAATATAATAAGGATTAGTCGTTTCTCTCCAAGGCATATCTCTTTGATTTTTATGAAACCAATCTTCAATATCTTTTTTAAAAGAATTTTCTAGATACATAAAACCTTCCCTCTCTATTAGTTTCATAAGAATGTATTGTTAAAAGCATTCTTATGTTAACTTTAACATGACTCTATATTACATTACTTAGTATATGTTTATTTAAAGTAAGTTAATTTTGTTATTTCAACTTTTAGATTATAATATATACTAAACAAAGAAGAAAAGAGTGAGCAATTATGGACACAGCCACACATATCGTTATGGGTGTGGGTCTTACAGCTTTAGCAACGCAAGATCCAGTTATGGCAGGATCATTTGCTGCTACTGCGACGACTTTAATCGCAGGTTCTTTAATACCAGACGGTGACACCGTACTGAAACTAAAGGATAATGCGACATATATTTCACATCACAGAGGAATTACACATTCATTACCTTTTACAATATTATGGCCTATATTAATTACATTTTTTATATTTGTAATATTTAGTCACACGAACCCCTTACATGTATGGTTGTGGGCACAACTAGCAGTGTTTTTACATGTCTTTGTAGATATTTTTAATTCTTATGGTACTCAAGCATTGCGTCCCATAACTAACAAATGGATTCAATTAAGCGTGATTAATACCTTTGATCCGATAATATTTATTATTTTAAGTATAGGTGTCTTATTGTGGATATTAGGTATTCATCCATATATTGTTTTCTTTCCAATCATATTAATTCTCATAGGCTATTATATTGTAAGATTTAAGATGCAAGCAGCAATTAGAAAACAAGCACTTCAAAAAATTGAGCAATCGCATACACCAGTAAAAGTATTCGTAGCTCCAACAATGAAATTTCATGTATGGCGGGTCGCAATACAAACAGATAAGCATGATTATGTCGGTGTTTCCAAATGGAAAAATGTAGTTTTTACTGATAAAGTTAAACGCCAGTCTATGACTCCTGATTCGATATTATGGAAAGTTAAAGGTAATAAAGATATTTATACATTTTTAAACTTTTCTTCAATTTATCGTTGGCAAACTACGCCATTAGATGATGGCACAACGGAAATTCGACTTATGGATTTAAGATACTTAAATAAAGGTCGTTATTCTTTTGTAGCTATTGCACATTTAACACATGAAAATGAAATTGATCACTCTTATATTGGGTGGGTATTTAGCGAAGATAAATTACAACGTAAATTATTTTCATAATATATTTGAGTGTTACAAAATTCGTATTAACTACGATGCTAACATTGGAGAAAACTTGATATGAAAGAATTTCAATTTAGCCATCGACTGCCTATAAATTAAGAATGCCTCAGACTTTAATTGATGTCTGAGGCATTCTTAATTTAATAAAATATCGTACACTTTATTGAACTATTTATTTATCTAAATTTACGTTTCAACGTTCCTTTTCTTTATTCTTTTTCTCTTTTGAATAACTCTTTTGGTTAGATTGGCTTTGATATTTATCAAATGCTATGTGACGCACAAGCGCATAATTAATCACACACATGATTCCAATTAAAATAATAATATATAAATGATAAGGTAAATTGCTCATACTGACTGTACCAAATACTATTGCTTGCGAACTACCATTTACGAAATAATACAGAGGATTTAACATCATAATATGATTAATCACATTTAAATTTGTCTTAGGGATGTATGTAATTGGAACCATAAAGAAACTGATAGCACTTACTATAATAAATATCAGTTTTACATGTTTAATTGCATAATTCAGTAAGCCCAACATTATCGAAGTCACACTGATAAAAATGGCTATAATTACTAAATAATATAAAAATGAAAGTATTGATGCTTCAAAATTCACAGGCTTAAGGATAATAATAACTATACCCAGAATAAGTATTGTTATTAAACCTAACATCGCTATAACTATAGTAGGTGTGACAGCAGATATATGAAATGACTTCATGACAACGAAATCTCTGATATAGTACTTATAAGCTATATAAATAGATTGTATAATTATGCTGAATATGATGAGTGATGAAATTCTGAATAACCAACGCACTTGAACAATATCAGTAGTATGGTTAAAATTAAAAAATCCTTCTAATGCTAGAATAATTACTAGTCCTATAATTAGGCTAATTGCAAACCACTTCCATGTTTGCTTAAGCCTTTGAGTACAAAAACTAAAAAGATGTGGTAAGTTTTTAATATATACAATTAAATTATCTATCATTTTCACACCTACAATTCAATATAAATCCATTTTTCTTCTTTCATGTCAGCGATAAAATAACCGCTTCCATTTTTAGTAATCCATACATCTTTCGTGATATTAAATGTTTTTTTCAATTCCGTTTTATTTGTCATTGGAATAACAAATCCAGACAGTTTATCATTATCACCAAATATCATTTTTATAGGTTGTTGCGTGATCGGTACAACATACTGTTTATCTTTATCAGGTCTAAGCGTTTCTGTTACTTTATCATGTTTTTGATGTAAGTGACTGTTAAAGTACTCTACGTAAGTACTATAATTTGATTTTATATAAGGTGATAATTTCTTAAAAGTATGAGATTCGTATAACCCAGCTGGATTGAAATAAAACACTTGATTTTTACTAATACTATATGTCCTTTGATTCAATTCGACGCGGTACCTTTTGTTATTTTCACCAGTAATTGTAATTAAACTATACTTAGGTACTTTTAAATCTTTAGACCCGTTTAAAGTAACTGATCCATCTAATGCTAATCCATATGCAAGTTTTTCTTCGTAAGTATCTTTATTCTGATTCTGTATGGATGCTTGAGTATTAATATTCCCTAGTTTGACCATACCTAAGTTATTAAAGAAAAGTACAGTCATTAAAACAAGCCCCATCAAAAAGCTGACAAATAATGTCCAAAATCTCACTAGAAATTTTGGTGGCTTAGCATGATTATAACGTTCTATTCTTTTGAAATTATAAGTCATTTCAGGAATCCGAGATCGATTCTTCTTCCAATCATAATCAAAGTTCTCAATTTCCATTTCTGATTTTAAACTATTACGATCTTTTTCATGTTCTCTAAAAGTTGGTAACACCTGATTTAGAGAACCTTCCTTGCGTATCTGGCCATGTGATACCCATGTTATGTAGTTGCTTGTTTTACTTATCTTTTCTATATCATTATCGATTAAGACTAGAGTTTTATTTTCTTCAATATAATCTGTTGATAAAATGGAAGCTCTTTCTATAAATGTTTCATCTAAATGTGATAAAACGTGATTTAAGATGATAATATCGTTTTTTGAAGAACGTGCAATACTAAGTAAAAGTTGTGCGTATGATTTTTCGCTTAAATTAGAAACCTTTTCCTCTATATGATCACCTAAATGTGCCCAATGAATAATTTGTTCAACTTTATGCTCAGTTACTTCATAAGGAAAAAGTTGTACGAGTTCGCTCACATATTGGCTCACAGTTAAATTATTAATCTTTCGATCATCAATATCACCGAAATACAAGTTTTTAGTTCGGACAACCTTACCTTTATCAGGTTTCACTGAACCACTTAAAATTCGACCAATCAAAGTTTTAGAAGATCCAGGTTCACCGATTATACCTAATGCTTCACCTTGATAAATGTGCAAAGAAATATTATTTAGGTTGATGTCCTCGGCATCATAACCCAATGGTCGATACCATTTTTTTGAACTATGATTTCTATAATAATGTGTTACCTTGAGTAATTTTAAAACTATTGAGCTTCCCATCAATTATACATCCTTCTAAAATTTTAATAATGCTAATGGTAGACCTTCCTCAGGTTCACTACTGTTTATTCTAAACCCCCATGCAAATACACCCTTGAGTCGTTCTACTTTAAAGTACTGTTTACTACCATCATTGAGTTTATAGATTTTTCCAGGTTCAATTTTATTGCGATCCACTAGATAGCTTTCTGCTATAATCACTTTACTTTGATAAACATCATATTCATTCATAATGCCATTCATCTCTGCTTTACGCATTTTTTCTTTAAATAATTGTATTTCATGTCTAAGTTCTTGCTCGGACATTTCACTCATTTTCTTTTTATTCATACGATATACCACTTTCTTCTAATTTAGATTTAATTTTATCATAATTATAGCCTTTTCTCATAAGTGCCTCTATGGTTTTAATAACACTTTTATCACTGTCATATTTTTTACAATTTTTATTATAGACTTTCTCTAAATCACGTTGCAATAAATGGTCTAATGTTTCTTCGTCTTGAGAAAAATCTATTTCATTCATAACTAGTTGAATCGTTTCAAGATTATATCCTTTTTGGAGAAGTGACTGGGTTACTTTTTGCTTTACCTTTGCTTCAGGGCCTTTTTTAGACTTCATCACTTTTTTACCAACTTTAATAACGTCATCTAATGGTTGTTGTTGTTCATATGCTTTGACATATTTTTCAATAATCGTAACTTCAATACCTAATTGGTAGAGTTTTTGTCTATATATTTCTGGCCCTTTATCTGTAGTATGTATCATGGTATTTTTTAAACTTTCTGCGTAATCTTCATGATCAATAAACTTTTCCTTATAGCAATAGTCAATGACATCTTGAATAGCATTACTTTGAATATCGTTTTTTTCTAAATACTGTATAACTTCTCTTTCAGTACGTTTCTTATAAGACAAGTATTGAATTGCGAGATTAACACCTCGACGGTAGTGATCATATTCTTGAATGTTCTGCATATCTGACGGTTCAAGTATTTGATCTTTTTTTAAGTTAAATTTAACTAGTGTATCAATATCTATTCCCATTTCAAATTCTCCATCTAAAAAGAGATTAAAGCGTTCTTTATTCTTTTTTTGTACTTCTATTTTAGTTACCTTTGGCATTTTACTATCCCTACTTCTATATTCAAACGTTTTTTCTTACATATATTATTACACATCATTAGATGTTTCATAAAAGACTTTGAATTTTATATATTTACTTTATGCAATAAAAAAGAAGTAAAACAGATTTCATCCTGTCCTACTCCTTCAAATTTATTTATCTATCGACTCAAAATGTTTTAAAAGATTGACACAACATCATCATTAAATAGTTAATAAAAGTATTGCTTCTATAAACTAATACCAATATATTTATATCATCTTTATTTGTTTGTCGTTTAATTTCCAAGTTGAGACATAGCTTCTTGATATTGTGATTCACTAATAAAATTTTGTTGTTTCATTTTCTCTAAATTGGTTTTAACTCTATTGATGTAATTATTCGACATATCATTTACGTCATACACACTTGGCGCATTTACTTTGCTTGCTAATATGGCACTTTGTAACACACTAATCTGACTCATATTTGAATTGTTTTTATCTACCGTTACACCAAAATAATGATTTGCAGCACCTTCTACAGTATATTGATTATCACCATAATAAATATTATTCATATAAAAACTTAAAATTTGATTTTTACTGTATTGCTTTTCAACTTTACGCGCTACAAACAATTCTTTGATTTTTCTTGTAAAGGATCGTTCATTATCGTAATAATAATTCTTTACAACTTGTTGCGTAATTGTACTTCCACCTTGCACATCTCTATCGCTAATAGTTGAAAACAATGCCCTTGTCGTTCCTTTTATATCAAAGCCATGATGTTTATAGAAACGCTCATCCTCCATTGAAATAAATGCGCCTTTTACATAGTTAGGCATATTTTCGGTAGCAACAAAATCACTTTTATTTTCTATTGATTTTAAATCATCTACATTTGCTCTTGAAGAAATAAAGTACATGACACCAAAAAATATAATCAATAAAATTAATATAGTGATAATTGCTTTTAAGAAAATTTTTTTACTTTTTTTCTTTTTCGGTGGTTTCCCTATTGGTTGATAATACGTATTGTAATGAGGTCGTTGAGACTCATAATGTTGTTCAATATAATCAGCCGTATATTTATCGCTTCTTTTCATGGGTTTTCTCCTTTTCTCAAACTCACCCTTTTAAAGTGAGTTTACCAATTGTTTAACCGTTTAGCTATAGTTAAGTTAAAAAATCAGTCCCAAGGTGTAGCAATAATTTTAAGACTTAAGTAAAGTCAAAAGTATAATTTATTCATTTATACTCAAGTTGTCATTTAAAAGATATCATTTACTTGTCAAAATTCAGTTTTTAATCATTTATTTGATGCCATAAAAAAGAGACTGTTGAGAAAGTCAAAAACTTTAACAACAGCCTTAATCAATAATTTAAAATCATAATAATGAATGCAAATTAGTTCATTGTAAATCGCGATTTATGCTTCTAATTTTTTTACAATTTCTCTATTGAAGTCATCTAAATCATCAGGTACACGACTTGTTACAATGTTGTTGTCTACCACTACTGATTCATCTACAACATTCGCACCAGCATTTGATAAATCTTTGCGTACGTTAATAACACCCGTAATTGTACGTCCTTTTAAATCGTCAGTATCAACTAATACTAATGGACCGTGACAAATTGCAAATGTTGGAACATCATTTTTAGTGAAATACTTAGCAAAAGTACCATAGCGACCTTCTTCATCACCACGTAAGTGGTCAGGTGAAAATCCACCAGGAATTAATAATGCATCATAGTCTTCAGGTTTGGCATCAGCAATGCTAACATCAACAGTGACTTTCTCACCGTGCTTACCAACAACTTCATGGTTAGCTGTATCACCAATCACTTCTGTTTCAAATCCAGCATTTTCTAATGCTTCTTTAGGACTTGTTAATTCTATATCTTCAAATTCATCTGCTAGAATAATTGCTACTTTTTTTGTCATAATTTGACATCACCTTTCATTTATCTGCTTTTCAATCTAAGTATAGTATAGACAAAAAAATAGGGTGTTAAACATCTATTGCTAAATTTTCCAAATTAAAAAAAGCTAAACTTATTAATATTATTACATTGTCATTCTCCAACCCCAACTTGCTTTGTCTGTTGAATTTCTATCTGAAATTCTCTTTGTTGGGGCCCCAACCCCAACTTGCTTTGTCTGTCGAATTTCTATCTGAAATTCTCTTTGTTGGGACCCCAATACTAAATTATATGGAAACCTTTTATGTTTTAATTATTCAGTGGTTATACGTTAAGAAAGTCTAGGATTGTGATTGATGTCCTAGACTTCCTAAATAATTATTTTGAAACTTGTTTCACTTTTTCTTCCAACTGATCAAGTAAACCAATCCACTCATCAATATCTTCTACACGTACCTCATCCGGATTTACGTGATCAATGTCTTCAATAAATTTGTTTAATCGTGTTTTAATTTGATCAATCGTTTGCTGTTCACTCATTAAATATTGGAACTCCTTTTTACTTGTATTTACTACGATAATATTATCCTAACAGAATTTGACAAAAAGCGATATAATCATAATAATATTCATTGTACATTTTGCACATAATCAAAACAAAGTAGATGGAAATTTTTTAATTTTAGGAGTAATAAATTATGATAATATCAAACAAATCCCCTATTTCTATCAACAATGACCCATGGGAAGCATACAATGATATTTTAGAACATAACCAATTAACATTGAGTAATATAGAATTTACAACTACAAATTTATGTAATATGCGTTGCAGTCATTGTGCAGTTGGTTACACTTTACAAACTAAAGATCCTTATCCTCTTCCAATGGATATCATCTATCGACGTTTGGACGAGATACCTAACTTAAGAACATTGTCTATTACAGGTGGAGAACCCATGTTTTCCAAAAAATCAATCAAAAACGTCGTTAAGCCTCTACTTAAGTATGCCAAACATCGTGGTATTTATGTTCAAATGAATTCAAATTTAACTTTACCTCAAGACCGGTATTTAGATATTGCAGAATACATAGATGTTATGCACATTTCACATAATTGGGGAACCATTCAAGAGTTTACTGATGTTGGCTTTGGTGCAATGAGAAAACAACCTCCTCTAAAAGCCAAGTTGAAATTATATGAGCAAATGCTTGAAAATTCCAGCACTTTATCAGACCAAGGTATGTTCGTTTCGGCAGAAACAATGCTTAATCAAAGCACAGTCCCTTATCTAAATAAAATACATAACGAAGTGGTAAATGACATGAAATGTAGCCGTCATGAGATTCACCCAATGTATCCATCTGATTTTGCCAGTCAATTAAATGTATTATCTCTTAAAGAAATGAAAGAAGCTATTCATCATTTATTAGATATACGTGATGAAAACACATGGATGTTGTTTGGTACTCTACCTATCTATCCTTGTTTAAATGATGAATATGATCAACATTTATTGCAACGTTTAAGAAAATCAAAGAATGTTACAATGAGAAATGACCCAGATGGTCGTAGCCGTTTGAATGTTAATGTATTTACTGGCGATGTTATTGTGACTGACTTTGGTGATGAAAATGGTACAATATCTAATATACAAAAGGATAAATTGACAGATGTATTCAACAAGTGGTTAAACACTGATCTTGCACAATCTTTAAATTGTCATTGTGCAGAATATCACTGTCTTGGTCCAAATGTTTTAGTTAAAAATATGTATTACCCAAATACTGATTTCAAGAAAAAAGAACAAAAAATGCATCAATATCAAATATTTTCGTAACTAATTTTGGTATAAACAAACAGTAACCACTCTATGTAGTTTTCAACATTCATAGAGTGGTTACTGTTTTATTAAAAAAGAAAACTTTATTGTTAAAATTATATTATCTTATCATTTAAATTAATTACTAAATTCTTACTTTTCGATATGTCTAACTCTAGATAAATATTCAATTGTATCTATACTTTCTTTACGACGTTCTTTACGTCTAGCAACACGTTGTGGTGCAGTTTCATGGAACCATTTTTCTACAGATGTTTCAGGTTCAACATCAGGTACTGATGTTGGCTTTCCATCACTATCTAATGCTACAAAAGTTAAAAAACTTAAAGCAGCCAAATGGCGCTCGTTCTTATAAACATCATCGATAACAATTTGAACACATATCTCCATTGAACTTGTTCCAGCATAAGAAACCATTGCTTCATATGATAAAATATCACCTGTTGTAATAGGTCTTAAAAAGTCAACAGAATCTGTTGATGCAGTAACAACTGGGTTCCCAGCGTGCTTCATAGCAGTAATAGCAGCTATTTCATCTATATTTGCCATTAAAGTTCCACCGAACATTGTGTGATGATGATTTGTATCTTGTGGATATACCTGTCTTGTTTTGACGCATTTAGCATCTGACATTTTTTTGCTTTTTCTATTTGTGTTAGCCATAAATCATAATCTCCCCAATTTATAATATTTAAACAAACTCCCAATTCATTTCAATAAATTGATTGTTTATTCCACTTATACTATTTAGCCCAATTTCCATTTTTAAAAACTAATTCTTTTGTTTCATCTTGCAATATCCCATAAATTGTTAAATCAGGACTACCAATCATAAAATCTTCATGAATATTGGAATCATTAAGTCCATTTGTAATTTTTTCTTCTGTAGTCATTTCAGTACCACCTTTGATATTAAAACTATAAGCTGACCCAATAGCTAGGTGGCATGATGCATTTTCATCAAAAAGAGTGTTATAGAATATTGTGCGTCGATTTGATATTGGTGAATCGTCGGGCACTAGTGCTACTTCCCCTAATCTACATGCACCTTCATCAGTTGCAATCAAATCTTTAAGTAATTTCTCACCTTTTTCTGCTTTGACATCAACTATCACACCATCTTTAAAAGTCAATGTAAACCCGTCTATAATGTTACCATTAAGATTTAAAGGTAATTTGTTTGTTACATATCCATTAACATTGTTTCTATCTGGAGCTGTAAAAACTTCTTCTGTAGGGATATTAGCAATAAAAGGTTGACCGTCCCCATTTACATAACTTGTTGCATCTTCCCATATGTGTCCTTCAGGTAACCCTACTATTAAATCCGTGCCTTCTGATATGTAATGTAAAGCTTGATAGTTTTTCTCTTGTAATCGTTTAGCGTGAACACTTAAATCTTTAACATGTTTTTCCCAATTTTCAATTGGATTTTGTCCATCTACACGAACAATATCAAATACTTCATCAATGAATTTAATATATGCCGATTCAACATCCAACTCAGGATAGACACGATGTGCCCAATCTCGCGTAGGAAAAGCAGCCACTACCCATGGAAACTGGTTTTTTTGACTTGCTTCCATATATGGTTTAAATCCTTTTGAGTATACAGTTTGATACGCTTTTAACTTATGCGCGTCTATTCCACTTAATAGCTCTGGATCTTCAGCAATGAGTGCCAAGTTCGCTGCACCACGATTAACATAATCAAGACGCTCTTCAATATCATATTGTTTGAGTTCTTGGTTTTCAAAGTGTTCAACTGATTCGTTTTCAAATTTTAATCTTTTTAATCTCGGGTCTGTGTAACTCACTCGAACATCTTCTGCCCCTGCTTTATATGCTTCCTCGACGATTAAATGAGTTAATTCTAAAGCTTCGACAGATGAACGTATAAATACTGGTTGATGTGGCTGTACATTCATTCCCACTCTTACTAATAATTCTGCATATTGTTTTAACTTATTATGATAACTCGTCATATTAATCCTCCATATCTTGTCTAAGTTGTCCTAAATGGTCCGCAATGGCCGTAACCTCACTAGGCGAGAATGAATCTTTAGACATTACGAATTCATATATTTCGCTTATGTCTTGATGAGGTGTTGATTTAAATTTTTCCGGATTAAGTAACGCTTGATTTACAATATTTAATTTTTGTCTAATATTAGAAATCATTTCTTCATTAGATAATGACATTTAATTCACCTCTTTAGTTCAATATTCTATCAAAATATCATATTTTGTTAAACTTTGATAGAATTTGAGGTTAAGTACTTTCTTATTGTTTAGATAGTATATAAAATGGGCATATAAATACATAGTTTGGAGTGAATACTTATGATACATGTAGCATTTGTATGTCTAGGTAATATATGTCGTTCTCCAATGGCTGAAGCTATCATGAGGCAAAGACTACAAGAAAGAAGCATTTCAGATATAAAAGTTCATTCTAGAGGTACAGGACGTTGGAATTTAGGCGAACCTCCACATAATGGAACACAAAAAATTCTACAGAAGTACCATATTCCTTATGATGGTATGGTGAGCGAACTTTTCGAACCTGATGATGATTTTGACTATATTATTGCTATGGACCAAAGTAACGTAGACAATATCAAACAAATCAATCCAAATTTACAAGGACAATTGTTCAAATTGCTAGAATTTAGTAACATGGAAGAGAGTGATGTACCAGATCCATACTACACTAATAATTTTGAAGGTGTTTTCGAGATGGTGCAATCATCTTGTGATAATTTAATTGACTACATCGTAAAAGATGCAAATTTGAAAGAGAGGTAATTCAACTATGGAAAATAAATTAGTACCTGGTATTTTAATTGGTGCCGTAATTGGTGGCGCGGCTGCTCTTGCTGATAAATCTACACGTCATTCTTTAAAACAATCATTCAAAGACATCAAAGAAGGAAATCGTACACGTAAACCTTCAAAAATAAGTAGCATCAAAGATGAAGTAATGTATTGGAAGGATACATTAGAAGAAATACGTCGCAATAATCCTGAATTAGAACGTTCAATTAAAGATGCTAAAGAAACTTTTGTAAATCGTAAAAATCAACGCTTAGGTAAATAAACTTTTAAATACGTAGCATTTTCTGAGAAAGTAGGACTTCAATTGGAAAATGTAGGCATATAAGTTTATGATATTCAATGACTATGAAGTGGAACGGAATTCATTCTAAATGAATTCTGCTCCACTCTTTTTATCTTTGTTGATTATAAACTCTACATTGATTGTTAAACTTTGACTCGCCCTTGTTTAATACTTTAACTCGTGTTTAAAACTATAAATCAATATTCAAAAACTATTGCCTTTCTATTTAATTTAGGCCAAAATAATCATTGAGTGTTAAAAATACATTACTTTTTAAAGGGTATTAGATTTATCATATATAAATAAAACCATTTTTGTTTTACTATACCGCAAATATGGGAATACAAGTTTAAATGTAAAACATAAAAAGCGAAGGAGATTGTTATGTCAAAAAAAGAGAAAACAACTTCTAAATATCTTAATTCAATAGAAGATAAAGAGCATAAAAAGAATAAAAAAATAGAAGTTGACCGTACATATATAGAACCGCAAGAATTCCAATCGAAGAAACCTAAAAAAAAGAATCAAGTATTTTTTGTTTCTCGGCTGAATAAACCAGCAAAATACACCGAAAACTCTAATTTCTTTTCCTACCTTATTTATAGGATAGGTAAAGATGACGCTGCAGGTTTAGCAGCACAGATGACGTATCATTTTGTATTAGCACTTTTCCCAATGCTAATTTTTTTACTTACGCTACTTGGTCAATTCATCACGATTGATGCTAATCAGATTAATCAAAAAGTAAGTCAATATGTCCCTGATCAAGAAACAGCTAGTATCGTTGGCGGAATTGTTAAAGATATCTCTGACACTGCCAGTGGAGGTATTTTGTCAGTTGGGTTAATTTTAGCTATTTGGTCAGCATCAAATGGAATGTCCGCTATCATTAACTCATTTAATGTTGCTTATGACGTTGAAGATTCTCGAAACGGTATAGTAGTTAAATTATTAAGTATACTATACACACTTGTTTTAGGTGCAGTATTTGTTGTTGCTGTTGTACTTATTACACTAGGTCCAGTCATTAATAAATTTTTATTTGGACCACTAGGTATTGATAATCAAATTGAATGGATTTTTAATTTAGTACGAATTGTTATTCCATTGATTATTATTTTCATCATATTTACTGTACTTTATTCAGTTGCACCTAATGTTAAAACAAAATTACGTTCCGTTATTCCTGGCGCTATTTTCACTTCCATTATTTGGTTACTAGGGTCGTTTGCATTCGGTTACTATATTTCAAACTTTAGTAACTATTCGAAAACATACGGAAGTTTAGCTGGTATTATCATTTTATTCTTATGGTTGTATATCACAAGCTTTATTATTATTATCGGTGCTGAAATCAATGCAATTATTCACCAAAGAAAAGTCATAGCTGGTCACACACCTGAAGAAGCCGCTATTAAACATGAGGATAACAATGAAAATCATTATAACGAAAATACGACTTATGAATACTACAAAGATAATAAAGATGTAGATATTTCTAATGAAGATGATACATATAATATCAATCATCAATCTAAAGAAGAACATCACACAACCGACTGATAATATCGAAAGGCGAAAGTATCGGTAGATGCACCGTTACTTTCGCCTTTAATAATTTATTGAATTAAATTATGCTGAAACGCATAGATTACTGCTTGTGTTCGATCTTGTACTTCTAATTTACTCAGTATGTTACTTACATGAGTTTTTACTGTTTTGATGGTGATATGAGAGGCGCTTGCAATCTCTTGGTTAGAGTATCCTTTAGCTATAAGTAATAAGATCTCCATTTCTCTTTCTGTTAACATTTCATAAAGCTCGGCACGTTTTTTCATACGGTTGCGCATTTTTACTAACACTTCTGGTTCAAATACTGATTCACCTTCATACGTTTTACGCACAGCGTCAGCTATATCACTTGCACTTGTTGTCTTTAAAATATAACTATCTACTCCAGAATCAAGTGCACGATAAACTTCTTTATCTTCTATAAAGCTTGTTAACATGACTACTTTAATTTGAGGTAAATCTTTTTTTATTTCAGTAGTAGCTTCTACACCATCCATATCGTCCATAAGTAAATCCATTAATATTAAATCTGGTTTTAGCTCATGCGCTTTAGTGATAGCCTCCTTACCAGAAGCACCCTCACCTACTACTTCTATATCTTCTTGTGTTGAAAGATAGCTTGAAATACCGATTCTTACCATTTCATGATCATCAACAAATAAAACTTTAATCGCCACTTGAATTCTCCTCCTTATTCAATGGTGCCTTAACTTCAATTCGTGTACCTGAATCAGGTAAAGATACAATATGAAACGTCGCACCAATTTCTAACGCTCGTTCTCGCATATTTTTTAAACCATAACTTTGTTCAAATTTTTCATCTACATTAAATCCTTTTCCATTATCTTGAATTCTTAGTAAAAGATAATCCTCTTGATTAAATAATTCCACAGTTACTTTCGTACCATTTGAATGTCTCAATGTATTTGAAATAGCTTCTTGTGTAATTCTGAACAAATGATCTTCAATACCTTTTGGCACTTCAAAATCTTGAATTTCATGCAAAACTTTCATTGGTACTTTCTTTTGTAAATCGATGACTAAATCTTTAATACCTTCACCTAGAGACTTATCTTTTAAACCTATCGGTCTTAAATGTAACAACAAAGCTCTCATTTCAAGTTGTGAGTCTTGAACCATTTTTTCAAGAATTGGTATCTGTTGATTTAAAGGTGGTTCTAATTTCGACTCTTTTATTGCTGATAGCATCATGCTCGCAGCAAATAATTGTTGGCTAACAGAATCATGCAATTCCCTAGCAAGTCGCTGTCGCTCATCTTCGATAATCTTTTTGACTTTTACATCATTAATATTGTAGTTTTCATTAGTTAAATTCTGAGTCTTCATTCTAAGTCGATGTAATTCTTGATTTAATGGAACTAGTGTATGATAAATATCTATCGTTTCTGTATATAATTCGATATTTTGATCATTGATACCCACTGTTTGTCCTTCTATTGATCTTTCTATTTGGGAAATAATCCAATCATTTTGTTGATTAATTTTATAAGCTAAAACAGATCCAACTATAATACATAAAAAAACTATTAATAAATTTAAAAATAGAAAAACAGGTATTCCAAATATTTGTGTATAAAACATCCCTTGAAAAAAGATAATATTTACAAACACTTTATCAATAAATAAAAAAGCAATAAGCATACTATATACTAATATAAGCATTGAGCCTATAGCTCTTATGTAGTGATTCATCTGTAAATCACCTCTACGTCTCCAATGAATGATGAAACGTAAACATTAACAGTATAATTATCATCTTTCGTTTTTTCTTCAATTTGAACATGGTTATTCTCAATCTTATAAGATTTATCATTCACATAAGCAGTACCGTAGAAGAGAGTCGCATGTAAATTTATATTATAATTAAGAGGTACAACTACTTGTACTTTACCTAAAATATGACGCACAACTATGGTATTTGTTTCCTTAATATTTGCTGCTTTTGTCATATCAATGTGTATGTCTCCTATACCGTGTTGAATTTGTACGTCTTCCCATTTATATACATACACTGGTGTATGTTGTTCACCAAACCATTTTTGTTTAATGAAAATGGGTGATGTGATGTCTTCATCTGTAGCAATCACTTTTAAAGGTCTAAACTTATAAACCAAGTAACGTATGATGACTACAATTAAAAAGACAAATAGAATAATAATCGTATACTTATTAGACAAAAGTGTAAAAGCAATTAATAAAGTTCCTATCCAAAAAGATAATAGTCCTCTAACTTTATGGAAATACACATATCCTACATATACAAGTACACATCCTAATAGGAGTACTAGTAAAAAACCAATTTTCTCAAAAAATATATAATAAAAATTGGCAATAATCATTAAAGCAGTAAAAATAATCAACATTTCAGTTGATATATATTTGCGTGTCATATTTCGCCACCTTTCTATGCTACAGCACTCATATGATATATAAAGTGGAATGCTTCTTCAGTAGTTATTTTCATTCTAGATTGTAAATTTATATCCGCTTCAATTCTCGCATAATAAGACTCAGCATCATTTAATTGTGATTTAATCATATCAATATCATTATCATGTATTTCCTCAGCACAATAGATTGCTTGATTGTTTACTAAATCTATATATTTATTTTCTAATGAGAGCGTGAGGGTGTCAATTAACTTCTTTAGTTGTAATCTTTTTTCTCTTAAATAATTAATATAAGTATCAATATTTTTAATTTGCTTATCTAATGACATTTTATAGTCATTGATACTTTTTTTAGTAATACGTTTTATAAATTGTTGTAAATATGAATCTAAAATATTCAATGATATCACCTCGTCACTGATTAAGCTTTATTATAAAACAATTCCGAAACCTAATGAAATAGGCTTCGGAACCATATACGCTTCATACTTTAGTCTGACGAGATATGAAAAAAGTAAATCATAATCTTAAATTCTAATTTGAATTACTAATATTTAATTAATCATCAATCTTAGTTGTAAGTAACGGACCATCTTTAGTTACTATAACCGTGTGTTCAATTTGGGCGACATAACTTTTATCCTTAGTTTCAAATGCCCATTCATTTTTACCTTCAGTTACAAATGTAGCATGTGTTGATATGAATGGTTCTACTGCAATGACTTGCCCTTCTTTTAATAATGTTTTATCTTTAGGATCAAAATAATTCATGACATGATTAGGTGCCTCATGAAGTGATTGTCCAACACCATGTCCAGTTAAATTCTTAATCACAGTCAAGTCATTTTGTCGTGCCGTTGCATGAACAGCTTTTCCAATATTACTCAATTTTGTACCTGGTTTCACCTTTTTCATAGCATTTTCAAAAGCCATTGTGGCTACGTCACAGACCTTTTGCTTAAGAGGTTGATCTGATTTCCCTACAACAAATGAAATACCAGTATCAGCATAATACCCATTTTTTAAAGCTGATACGTCAATATTAACTAGGTCACCTTCACGAATTACTCGTTTACCAGGGATTCCATGTGCGACCTCTTCGTTAACACTAATGCAAGTTTGACCTGGGAAGTTTTCATCATGAATAGGCGCTGATATCGCTCCATGCTCTTCAAATAAATCTTTGGCAATGTGATCTAATTCACGGGTGGTCACTCCAGGTTGAGTAGCTTCTTTCATAGTATCTCTGACTTTTGCACAAATGTAACCTATTTCTTTTAACGCTTGTAATTCTTCATCAGTTTTAACAATCATTTTATCCCGTTCCTTTATAAATTATATTACATCTTATTATAGCAAAAATTTTTTGATATACTAAATATGAATGTATAACGATTCGTAATAGTTAAATTAATTTTCAAAGAAAGAGAATTTGTCTAAAGTAAAGTCTTTTCGAATTTCCTTTTCTTAAGAGGAGTCAGTATGATATGAATGATAAATGGTATAGACATATAATTGGAGCGCGAACTATTAAAACTGGTTTGGCTACTTTTTTTACGTCTTTATTTTGTATGTTGTTAAACCTCACTCCAATTTTTGCCATACTTACTGCAATTGTTACAATTGAACCTACTGCTAAAGCATCATTAAAAAAGGGGTATAAAAGGCTACCAGCAACAGTTATCGGTGCGTTATTTGCTGTTGTCTTTACATATGTCTTCGGTGATCAATCGCCGTTAAGTTATGCTTTAAGTGCTACATTTACCATTTTGATTTGCACTAAACTTAATTTACAGGTAGGAACAACTGTTGCAGTATTAACTTCCGTTGCGATGATTCCAGGTATACATGAAGCATATGTATTCAATTTCTTTTCACGATTACTTACAGCTCTTATAGGGCTTGTTACGGCTGGATTAGTCAATTTTATCATCTTACCACCTAAGTATTATCATCAACTTGAAGAGCAATTAGCCCTTAGTGAGAAAAAAATGTATAATTTATTTTATGTACGCTGTAATGAGTTATTATTAGGAAAATTTAGCTCAGAGAAGACTAGTAAAGAATTATCAAAATTAAACATAATTGCTCAAAAAGCTGAAACATTAATGAGTTATCAAAGAGATGAACTTCATTATCATAAAAATGAAGATAATTGGAAATTATTAAATCGCCTTACAAATCGCGCTTATAACAACCGTTTATTTATTTCACATTTATCTAACATTATTTATTTACCCAAACATACGTCTATTGCATTTGATGCTAATGAGAAGATAGCATTGATTAATATTAGTAATAGTATTAATGGCATCATTCAAAAAGGAAGCTTTACACGTCAAAAAGAATCTATTGCAACATTAAAGTCTTCTGTTAAACAGATGGATGAGTTTGACCAAAATCAAATGAAAAGTACACTCATATATGAAATTCTACTCATATACAAAATTTTAGATTCACGTTATGCAAAATAATATGACGTTAAAAATAATTACTTTATTACCTATTCAAAAAATAATTAAATATGATACAAAGCCGTAGAACAAAGTTTATCTACGGCTTTCTTGATACATATAAATATACGCATAAATCTCGTTAACGCTTTAAATTTGAATGTTTGGCAAACTATTCGTCTACACCTTCACCTATCGTCACGCTCGTAACAAATCCTTGTGTCACTTTGTATTGTAATTTAATCATTTTACCATGATACACATATATACCGTCTTCTGGATATTGTGAATCACTGCTTGTATGTGGAATATGATTCAATCTCTCTTTTGGGTATGCATCTTTCATACTTTCAAGTGATAGTGATTGATTATTAATACTGAAACGTACACTTATCGCTGTATGATTGCTTGTAGCTCTGATTTCTTGATCATAAATCTTTTTGTATTCAATATCATTAGTATCATCTTGTTGAATCTGATAACCATTAATATTTAAATGACCATTATCTAGAGAAGTAATAAATTGAGGTTGAGTTAAAAATGTTGGATTTTTACCTGCCTCACCTTCTAATGAAAAGCTATGAGATTGTTTGGTTTCGTTTGTTTGATGATGCTTTTCTAAGTAAGTATGTGCTTGTGCAACATGTGAAAACGGAAAGGCTAACGTTAAAGCAGCTAGAGTCAATGACGTCAATTTAAAAATCTTCATATTTTCACTCCTATATTTATTGTATGGTTCAATTACAGTTTAACAACTATTATATGTTTCAAAGTATTTTTTTCGTAGATAATAGAAATTAGCACTTGAGTGTCAATGTTTCAAGGTCAATGAACATTAACGTTTCCTAAATGTATATCAAAAGGTGCTACGTATTCATATAGAAGAAATTGTTTTTTTCATCTCAACACATCCCACTTTCCACATTTTCTTTAGCGTTTTAGAAGAAAATGCTCATCACTTCGTTCCTGACCTTTTATTAATTAACATCTTCATAAGTTATTTACAATTCAGTCAATGGCTGCTAATACGTTAAAATGCCTCTAGAACATGCATTGATGTTCTAGAGGCATTAATATGATAAGTCTTTATACTAATAATCAATTATCGTCATGATTAACAATCATTATTAAAAATTAAGTTGTATTGAGTTATTTTTTATTTTCTTTTGCACGTTTAATCAGAACTTGCTTAGCAGCTTCTTCCTCGGTGTTATCAATCTTTTTAGGCTCAAATAGTATGCCTTTTCTTTCACATGCTTTCTCAAGTAGATAATCAGTTATTTCATGATTTTTTGGTAAAATTGGGCCGTGAAGATAAGAACCTAATAGATTTTTATAGTGTATACCTTCTTTTCGATCGTTATCATTATTACCATAACCATACGTTACTCGACCTAATGTTCCATACGGATGATATGTTCTACCACCATGATTTTCAAATCCAACAATCGTGCCAAAAGTATCACTCTCTATAATGATATCTCCAGTTAAGCGTTCTTTTTTAGACTCGGTATAGAAGTCAAGAACACCCAATCCTTCTAACTCGGTACCATCAGGAGTAATATACTTATGACCTAAAAATTGATAACCACCGCATATAGTTAACCCAGGCATACCATCTTCAATTGCATTTTTTAACGACGTTTTAATCTTACTTAATTCCTTTGTGGCAAGCGCTTGTTCCCTATCACTCCCACCACCAATGAAGAAAATATCGCAATCATCAAATGTGACTCCTTCAGTCTCATTGATTTCTTTAACATTTATCTTAATATTTCTTTTTTTAGCTCTTTGTTTTAATGCCATGATATTACCAATATCACTGTATAAATTAAGCTTATCTGACATGAAATGATAAACCGTTAGTTCATTCATCTTACGATTGCCCTCCTTCAAATGAGCGATTAAGTTGTTCAAGCATTGGTGTTAATGATGTATAGTTTGGAATTGCTACCGTAAATGAACTGTATTTCATAGTTAATGCAGTCGCTTTGTAGATATCCTTTTCAACCTTAATAGGCACTTCAACTTCAGCAAGTTTGAGACGTAATTGTAGTTCCTCAGCACGTGTACCACTTACAATGATAGCTTCGATATCTTGGGTAGCCAACTTTTCAAAGTCAGCATCGTATATCCATGAAATATCTCGACCATCTGCCGCGTTGTCATTAAGACTAATCACATAAACTTTTTTATCATCAATTTGTTCGCCTACTGATAGGCTTGCATTCATTCCAGCTGGATTTTTTGCTAGATTAATCATAGCTTCCTTCTTATTTTTTGAAAAATACTGCATTCGACCATTATCAGACGTATATGTTTCAAAACCTTTGCGTATTGCATCATCATTTAATCCCAATTCTCTTAATACGGTATAAGCTGCTATTGCATTATAAGAATTAAAATCTCCTGCAATTTTCATATTAAACTCACTTTGGTTTATTATCATTTTTAAGAATGGTGAAGCTTCAAATGATGACACTTCATATGTAGGTACTTCTCGTTTAAATCCACACTCACAGTGATAATGTCCAATTTGATTATAATGTATATAGTCATATTGCAATAATCGTCCACAATTAGGACAATATTTACTTTCATTCATTGTACTTTGTTCAAATTCATGTGCAAATTTTTTCATTCCGTAATACACAATGGAATGACTTGCAATTTTCAAACGACTCACAAACGGATCATCTGCATTTAATAATAATTTTATCCCTTTGTTACTTATTGATTTTGCAATATTATCAACCATAATATCGATTTCACCAAATCGATCCATTTGATCTCTAAAGAAATTTGTAAACACCATCATAGAGGGTGTAATTTCGTTTAAAACACGTGGTATAGATCCTTCATCTATTTCAATTATCGCAATATTAGTATCCTTAGAGCTTTGCATAATGAAAGCAGAAGTTATCCCTGCTGCCATATTTGCCCCTTCATTATTGTGAATAATGTTTATTTGATTTTTCTTTAAAGTATGTCCAATTAAGTTAGATGTAGTCGTTTTACCATTAGTCCCACTAATAAAAACAATGTCATCTACTTGTTTAGCTAATTTTCTTAAAATATTATGATCCACACGTCTTGCAATCTGTCCCGGCAAGTCTGTACCCTTTTTACCTACAGCTATACTTGCTTTCCTTGCTAACTTAGCCATGTGGGTTGCAGTCCATTGTCTCATGCGTTTCCTCCTCCAATTTGCACTCGAGTAATTATAACACGTAAAGGGTATAACAAAAAAGATTCTCATCTAAGATGTGCTATTCATTTCACAAATTAGAATAATTATTAATAAAAACGATAATCACTACTTATAGATTAGAATAATTATTATTTGCTATTGAGAAATGTTTTGTTATAATATACAAGAATCTTATTTTTATTTATACGGGGTGATTGAAGATGTTAAGTAAAGAACTATTAGCAGCTTTAAATGAACAGATGAATCAAGAATATTTTGCAGCGCACGCATATATGGCAATGGCGGCATACTGTGACAAAGAATCTTATGACGGATTTGCAAATTTTTATATAGAACAAGCTAAAGAGGAACGTTTCCACGGTAAAAAAATCTATGACTATATCAATGATCGTGGCGAACATGCTATTTTTGATACAATTAAAGCTCCTAAAGTAGAATTTTCTTCTATTTTAGAAACATTTAAAGATAGTTTAGCTCAAGAACGTGATGTTACTCAACGTTTCTATAATCTATCGGAATTAGCTCGGAATGATAAAGATTATGCTACAATTTCATTTTTAAACTGGTTCTTAGATGAACAAGTTGAAGAGGAATCTACATTTGAAACTCATATAGATTACCTTACTCGTATTGGTGACGATTGTAATACACTTTACTTATATGAAAAAGAATTAGCAGCGCGTTCATTCAACGAGTAATAATTACAATAACTTATTCCTAAATATTGTGTTATTTACCCTTAAATCTCCTCAAAGATAAATGATTTAAGGGTTTTTTTAATGCATAAATCATTTGTTTTAACCCGTTTTACTATCTATAAAATTGTTATTGTAATAAAATATTGACATTAAATACTCACATAACCAAAAATAATTGAAAGGAATGAAATAATGGCACAAAATGCATTTGTTGCACTGGACTTTGAAACTGCTAACGGTAAACGAACAAGCATATGCTCTGTAGGAATGGTCAAAGTTATTGATAATCAAATAACAGAGTCATTTCATACCCTTGTGAATCCTTTTGACTACTTTACTGAAACAAATATTAATGTACACGGCATCCACCCCGAAGATGTGCAAGATGCTCCTGGATTCAAGCATGTCTATCCATATATGTTACAATTTATTGATCAACTTCCTGTTGTTGCCCATAATGCTGCTTTTGACATGAATGTGTTACATCAAAGTTTAAAAAGTCTTAATATAGATACTCCTTCTTTGACATACTTTTGTTCATATCAATTAGCTAAACGAACAATTAATGCATATCGATATGGACTAAAACATTTAATGAACCATTACCATTTAGATTTTCACGGTCATCATGATGCGTTAAATGATGCTAAAGCTTGTGCAATGATTACCTACCGCTTATTGAAACATTATGATGATCTTCAAAGCATGTTAAGTATATATGGAAAAAATCTTAAAGATAAAGGCTGATTGTCCACTTAACCTGTGTTCATCAGCCATTTAAATAAAATCATATATTGTTAAATTTTTAAAATCAGATTGCTCTAAACTCCCGACCGTAACACCTATTAATCGAATCGGAATCTCTGGATCTTTTAAGTCGTTATATAAAGTATATGCAATATTATAAATATCAGTTTCAGTACGAATAGGATCTCTCAAACTTTTTTGTTTTGAGATTGTTTCATATTGATAAGTCTTTATCTTTACAGTGACTGTTTTACCTGATTTTTGAATTTTATTTAAACGCTCTGCTGTTTTTCCTGAAAGCTCTCTTATTTTTCTTAAAATAACATCATCATCATTAACATCTGTAGAAAATGTCCTTTCAGTCCCAACAGATTTACGAACTCTACTCGCCTTTACTTCATTATGGTCTATACCTCGAGCTTTATTATACAAACCTCGTCCTCTTTTACCGAACAAGCGTATTAATTCAAATTCATCTTTATTATATAAATCTTGACCTGTATATATATGATGTTGATGCATTTTTTTCTTCGACGCTTTGCCTACCCCTGGGAAATCTCCAATATCTAATTGCATTAATATTTCATGTACATTATTGTAATCAATAACTGTCAAACCATTTGGCTTGTTCATACCACTCGCTAACTTAGCTAAAAACTTATTATAAGACACGCCAGCTGACGCAGTTAAACGTGTTACTTCGTATATATCTCTGCGAATATAATTTGCAATAGTTGATGCTGATAAATCCGGTCTCACTAAATGTGTAATATCTAAATAAGCTTCATCTAAAGACATAGGTTCTACTAATTCTGTATAACTTCTGAATATTTCCATGATTTGACCAGATACCTCTCTATAAGCATCAAAACGGCTTGTTACATAATAGCCATTGGGGCACAGTTTATGTGCTTGAGTCATAGGCATAGCAGAGTGAACACCATAAGCTCTTGCTTCGTATGATGCCGTAGAAACAACGCCTCGATGACTCGCTTTACCACCAACGATGACAGGTTTTCCTTTTAATTTAGGATTATCTCTCATTTCAACTTGAGCAAAAAAATAATCCATATCTATATGAATAATTCTTCTTTCAGTCATCGACTCACCTCACTATGTCTTCCAAAAAATAGCTTTATACTATTATACGCCATCAGTTTTATCTTTACATGTATTGTGCACATGATAATACTTGTATTATTTATTTACTTAATGTAATAGCAAAAAATAGGACTACAATTTTAGAATAAATTCATAGTCCTATCCTTTCCTACATAAGTGGTTATGTGAATGTAGTTGCATATTTTAATGAGATATTTGTTTATTACGATGGAAACGAGTTGAAAAATAAGAAATGAAATTTTTAAATCAATTATCAACTTTAATATATGCGCTTTTCAGTATAATTAGTGATTATTCATAATAGGTTTGAGTGGGCTTTTGTTGATAAAGATACAAACCTTCTCCATAAGTTTGTATATATTTGAATTTGCTTTGTAATGCCAATGCTACTAAAAACACATCTATCATGCAATAACTTGTATGTATACTAAACATAAAGATTAAAGATGAGAAGGAATATATTTGAATAAGTGCTAGTAAGGTCGCACTTATGATAACAAGTGGTGCTATCATGATAATTGTAAATTGCCATCGATGAAAACAAGTCTGAGAGAACTGTACAATAATTTTGTTTTTATCATATTTTAAAGATGGTTTTTCACCTTTAGAAAATATAATGAACAAAATACGATGGATAAACTCGTGCAAAATAACTAACACTGCGAAACCTACAAAGCCCAAAATAAGATTAATGACAAGATTTTGTTCAATGATATGTGTTGTTTGATAAGCCCATTTATAAGTAAATAGTATTGTAAATAGCGCCAATACAATTTGTAACAGAACAAATCGTTGGATTTGAAATTTATTGCCTGATAAATCTATTTTATGCACATTCACCCCTCCAGTTCTCTATTTTCAAAAATAGTATACAATTTTTATTATAGCTAAAAAAGACCTTTTTCAATAAAGTAAGTTGCCTGTAATACAATCTTAACAATCACTTCAAAATAATAATGAATTGACTTCTATTAAATTCACTCTTCGTCTTTACGTACAAATAAAGCTACAGTCTCAATATGTGTTGTTTGTGGAAACATATCAACTGGTGTAATTTCTACTAACTCGTATTGTTCAGCCAATATTTGCGCATCTCTTTGTTGTGTTGAAGGGTTACATGATATATAAACAATTCTTTTCGGATTTAATTTTAAAAGAGTAGTTAAGAAAGTTTCATCGCATCCTTTTCTAGGTGGATCTACCATGACTACGTCAGGTTTAATCCCTTGTGATTTCCATGTTAAGATAACATCTTCTGCTTTTCCACATTCGAAAGTCGTATTTTTTAGTTGGTTTTTAGTCGCATTGTCTTCCGCATCTTTTATGGCTTGCGGAACAACTTCTACTCCATAAACATGTTTGGCTAGTGGTGCCATATATAGCCCAATCGTTCCTATACCACAATACGTATCCAATACTATTTCTTTTCCTGTTAATTGAGCATAATTCAGAGCTTGCTGATAAAGTTTTTCAGTTTGTGATGAGTTAATTTGATAAAATGATAAATCAGAAATATGATAAATTACTTCACTTAATTGGTCTTCAATTTTGTCTTTACCATATAAAGTCATTGATTGACGCCCCATAATAACATTAGAATGGCTATTGTTTATATTCTGTTTAATACTTGTTATATTTGGAAATTCTTTTTTCAGCTTGTTTACTAACAGTTCTGATTGTTTAAATGTTGCTCCATTTGTAACAAAGATAACCATCATTTCATCGGTATGATAACCAGTCCTTACTACTAAATGACGTATTAAACCTGTTTTCGCTTTTTCGTTATATATAGATATATTTAATTCATTGAGCCAGTACTTCACTCGATTCATTACTTCTTGATGTTGTTTATCTTGTATAAGACAACTATCCATATCTATAATGTCATGGCTACGTTGTCTATAGAATCCCATTATAACTTGATTGGAGTTACCTTGACCTACAGGGATTTGAGATTTATTACGGTAACGCCAAGGATTATCCATGCCAATAGTTTCCTTTATGATGGTATTCTCAAAAGGGCCTTTTCTGTGAAAAAGATTAACTACTTGTTCTCTTTTCATATCCAATTGTGCTCTATATGTCATATGTTGTAATTGACAACCACCACACTTTGCATAATAAATACAAGGCGGTGTCACTCTATCATCACTTTCACTTATGACCTCTATCAATTTTCCTATAGCAAAATTCTTTTTCACTTTAATTAATTTAAATTTAATTTCTTCATCAATTAAAGCATTAGGAATAAAAATTGGATATCGATCAACTTTAACAACTCCGTGTCCCTCATGAGTTAAATCAATAACCTTTCCCGTTTTAACTTCGTTTTTCTTAAATGTTTCCAATTTTTTCCCTCCCACATACAAAAAGGTTAGGAATATAATATGTGGCATTCCTAACCTTAAATTTGATGTCGTAACTATTCATAATAATTTCATTGCTTATCTGGCGTAATATCAGGTATTGTACTATTTTCTAATAGTTCTTCGTTAAATACATCTTTAGGTGTGAAAATTTCTATGTGCTGTTCTAAATTAAGGAAATTTGCAGGTAATTTCCCACCGTATTCACCATCAACATTAAGTTGCATATCAGTAAATGATGAAATATTAATAGACTTCGCTTTAGCATAAATGACTTTAGGATGCTTTGTGTGCTCACCTCGAGACGCTAATGTCATAATATGGCCCAATTCAGCAAGATTTGCTTTTTCTACAATAATTAACGTGAAATAACCGTCGTCAAGCTTCGCATCTGGAACTAATTTTTCAAAGCCAGCCATTGAATTCGTTAAACCTAGAAGGAATAGTAAAGCTTCTCCTTGGAAGATATTATCATCATATTCGATACGTACATCTACCGCTTTCATTTGAGGTAACATTTCAAATCCTTTAATGTAATACGCGAACGGTCCTACAATTGATTTCAACTTACTTGGTGTTTCGTAAGATACTTGTGTTAGTTTTCCCCCTGCAGCTAGGTTAATGAAATAACGATTATTCATCTTTCCAATATCTACCTTGGTTGTATGACCATCAATAATTACATCAATCGCTCCCATTATATCGTTTGGTAAATGAAGCGCTCTTCCAAAGTCATTAACGGTTCCCATTGGTATTACACCTAATTTAGGACGATTGGGTTGCTCGGCGATTCCATTGACCACCTCATTTAACGTACCGTCACCTCCAGCTGCAATGAGTAAATCATATTCATTTTCTAGTGCTCTTTCAGCTTCAAAAGTAGCATCACCAATTTTTTCAGTTGCATATGCACTCGTTTCATAACCTGCTTTCTCAAGTTTAATCAGTGCATCTGGTAATACACGTTTAAAAAGTTCTTTTCCTGATGTTGGATTATATATAATTCTTGCACGTTTTCTCATAGTTAATCCCTCAAATTCATATACTCATTACTTATATTATATGATTTATACATCAGTTAAAAGTATTTATTTCCGATTTCTCTATACTATTCGGTACTACAAAGGTAAAATATATGTAATTTTAAACATTAAGAAACTTAATACCTATACTTTTCAAAAGTAATAAAAGCTTCTAACAAAGTTCATATCCTTTGTTAGAAGCTTAAAGTATTATAATTTTCGAATTAACGGTTATCTAATTCTTGTTTTAATAGGCTATTAACTTTTTGTGGGTTAGCTTGACCTTTAGAAGCTTTCATAATTTGACCCACTAAGAATCCCATAGCTTTACCTTTACCATTTTTATAATCTTCTATTGATTGTGGATTATTATCTAAAGCATCAGTTACAAATTTAAGTAATGTTGCTTCATCAGAAATTTGTACTAAACCTTTATCTTCCATAATTTGTTTAGCATCTCCACCATTTTCAGCTAGTTCTGGAAAAACTTTTTTAGCGATTTTACTACTCATTGTTCCGTCTTCTATTAATTTTATCATACCAGCTAAATTTTCAGGAGTTAGTTGCGTATCTTTTAATTCAACTTGATTTTTATTAAGATACTCGTTAACACCACCCATTAACCAGTTGGAAGTAAGTTTAACATCTGCACCATGGTCAATTGCGCCTTCAAAGAAATCAGACATTTCTTTAGTTAATGTTAATACATGCGCATCATATTCTGGAAGTCCAAGATCATTTACGTATTTAGCTTTACGTTCATCTGGTAATTCTGGAATTGTTTGTCTCACACGTGCTTTCCAATCTTCATCTACATACAATGGTACAATATCTGGTTCAGGGAAATATCTGTAATCATCTGAACCTTCTTTCACACGCATTAAAATTGTTTTACCAGTAGATTCATCAAATCGACGTGTTTCTTGACCAATCTCTCCACCATTTAATAATTCTTCTTCTTGACGTTTTTCTTCATATTCTAAACCTTTTTTAACGTAGTTAAATGAGTTAAGGTTTTTCAATTCAGTTTTTGTACCAAATTCTTTTTGACCATATGGACGAAGTGAAATATTAGCATCACAACGTAGGGAGCCCTCTTCCATTTTACAATCAGATACACCCGTATATTGAATGATTGAACGTAGTTTTTCAAGGTAAGCATATGCTTCTTTAGGTGAACGAATATCGGGTTCAGATACAATTTCAATTAATGGTGTACCTTGACGGTTTAAGTCTACTAAAGAATATCCATCTTTATGTGTTGATTTACCTGCATCTTCTTCCATATGAAGACGTGTAATACCGATACGTTTTGTTTCTCCATCAACTTCAATATCAATATAGCCGTTTTCTCCAATAGGTTGATCAAACTGAGAAATTTGATATGCTTTTGGATTATCTGGATAGAAATAGTTTTTACGATCGAATTTAGAATTTGTAGCAATATCCATATTTAATGCCATTGAAGCTCTCATTGCCCAATCTACTGCACGTCTATTAACTACTGGTAACACACCTGGATAAGCTAAGTCGATAACATTTGTATTTGAATTTGGTTCAGCTCCAAAATGTGCTGGTGATGGAGAGAACATTTTTGAGTCCGTTTTTAACTCAACATGAACTTCAAGTCCGATTACTGTTTCAAAATGCATGATTTCCACTCCTTATAAATTTTCGTATGCGTCATGTAAGTTGTATTGTGTTTCAAATTGATAAGCGACACGATATAACGTTTTTTCATCAAAAGGTTTACCAATTAATTGCAAACCAATTGGGCGTCCGTTTGATTGTCCACAAGGAACTGAAATACCAGGTAAACCAGCAAGGTTAACTGGTGTAGTTAATAAGTCATTCGCATACATAGTTAAAGGATCATCAATTTCTTCGCCAATATTAAATGCTGTTGTAGGTGCTGTAGGTCCAACCACAACATCATAAGATTCAAATACTTTGTCAAAATCATTTTTAATTAACGTTCTAACTTTTTGAGATTTTTTATAGTATGCATCGTAATAACCTGAGCTTAAAGCAAAAGTACCTAAGAAGATACGTCTTTTGACTTCTTCACCAAATCCTTCCGATCTGGACATTTTATATAATTCTTCTAACGATTGTGCTTCTTTAGAATGATATCCATATCTAATACCATCAAATCGAGCTAAGTTTGCTGAAGCCTCTGATGACGCAATAACATAATATGATGGAATACCATATTTTGTATTTGGTAATGAGACTTCGTCAACTTCAGCACCAAGTGATTTTAACGTTTCAACCGCTTCTTTTACAGAAGTCTTCACTTCTTCACTTACACCCTCACCTAAATATTCTTTAGGTAATGCAATTTTAAGATCTTTAATATCTTTACCAATATCAGAAGTAAAATCTACATCATCAACAGGTGCGCTTGTAGAATCATTCGCATCAACACCGGAAATTGCCTCAAGTACTAATGCGTTATCTTTAACATTACGCGTGATTGGTCCAATTTGATCTAAAGAAGAAGCAAATGCAACTAAACCAAAACGTGATACACGGCCATAAGTCGGTTTCATACCAACTACGCCACAATAAGATGCAGGTTGTCTAATAGAACCACCAGTGTCTGACCCTAAACTAAAAGGAACTAAACCTGCTGCAACTGCTGCTGCAGAACCACCTGAAGATCCACCTGGTACTGCTGTGTGATCGAAAGGATTTAATGTTTTCTTAAAATATGAAGTCTCTGTAGAGCCACCCATTGCAAACTCATCCATGTTTAATTTACCAATTAATACCGCGTTTTCATCATGTAGTTTGTTCATTACAGTGGATTCATAAATAGGTACAAATCCTTCTAACATTTTACTTGCACACGTAGTTTCTACATCTTTTGTGATGATATTATCTTTGATTCCCATTGGAATTCCAAATAGTTTACCATCCATTTGATCTTTAGCTTGTAATTCATCTAATTCTTCGGCTTTTTTTATTGCATTTTCTTTATCTAAAGCTAAGAATGACTTGATTGTTGGATCAGTTTCTTCAATAGCTGCGTATATATCTTTTACTACATCAGAAGGTTTAATTTCTTTATTTTTGATTAATTCAGTTAATTTTTCGATAGATTCAAAACGAATACTCATCTTAAGCGTCCTCCCCATTCATGATGGATGGCACTTTAAATTGACCATCTTCTGTTTCTTTCGCATTTTTCAATGCTAATTCTTGAGGAATGCCCTCGATTGCTTTATCGTCACGTAATACGTTTTGTAAATCTAATACGTGATAAGTTGGCTCAATACCTTCTGTATCGGCACTATCATTTTGTTTCGCAAAATCTAAAATACTTTCTAAAGTATTAGCCATTTCTTCTGTTTCTTCAGAAGAAATTTGAAGTCTAGCTAAATTAGCAATATGTTCAACTTCTTCACGTGTAACTTTAGTCATTAAATAAAAGCCTCCTTAATACTAATTCATCACCAAATTGTATCAAATTTCGAACCAAAAATCTAAATATTTATGAATAAGTTACTCAAAATAAACACTTGATATTTAAGGTGTTTAATAAACTTTTACATATGAATACCGCTAATTGTCATCTCTATGTCTTAAAATGATAGATGAATTAAATTTTAATTCTAATAATAATTTTGTACATATTTATGCAATAGATATTGATTAATCATAAGACGCATTTAGGGTTAAACACCTTTTATCAAAGACTTTTAATACTACCATTAAAAGTTTTACTTTTCTGAACATTTAGTTACATTGTATAATATTACATGTATCTTATATCATTATTTAATAAAGGGAGTGTTAATTATGTTTACATTAGGTACAGCTCTCAGTAATCAAATTGATGCAAATTGGCAGACTTACGTTATGATTATTGTCTATTTCTTAATCCTTCTAATTATCGGCTTCTATGGTTATCGACAAGCTACTGGAAACTTAAGTGAATTTATGTTGGGAGGGCGTAGTATCGGACCATATATCACAGCATTATCAGCTGGTGCCTCTGATATGTCTGGATGGATGATTATGGGACTTCCAGGTTCAGTTTACAGTACAGGTTTATCCGCCATTTGGATAACAATTGGATTAACCTTAGGTGCATACATTAATTATTTTGTTGTTGCTCCAAGACTACGTGTATTTACTGAGGTTGCGGGAGATGCTATTACACTCCCAGACTTTTTTAAAAATAGACTAGATGATAAGAAGAATATTATTAAAATTATTTCAGGATTGATTATTGTCGTTTTTTTCACTCTATATACGCATTCAGGTTTCGTTTCTGGCGGAAAACTCTTTGAAAGTGCATTTGGATTAAACTATCACGTAGGACTTTTGATAGTGGCTATTATAGTTATTTTTTACACTTTCTTTGGTGGTTATTTAGCTGTATCAATTACTGATTTTTTTCAAGGTGTGATTATGCTTATTGCTATGGTAATGGTACCTATCGTTGCAATGCTTAAACTCAACGGTTGGGATACATTTCATGATGTTGCTCAAATGAAACCTACAAACTTAGATTTATTTAGAGGAACCACTATTTTAGGCATTGTTTCATTATTTTCATGGGGACTCGGATATTTTGGTCAACCACATATTATAGTAAGATTTATGTCTATCAAATCACATAAATTACTACCAAAAGCCAGACGTCTGGGAATAAGTTGGATGGCGGTCGGTCTATTAGGAGCGATAGGTGTGGGATTAACAGGAATTTCATTTATATCTGAAAAGCATATTAAATTAAAAGATCCTGAAACACTATTTATTGTGATGAGTCAAATTTTATTTCATCCGCTTGTAGGTGGATTTTTATTAGCAGCCATCCTTGCTGCAATAATGAGTACTATCTCTTCACAATTACTAGTAACATCAAGTTCTTTAACTGAAGATTTCTATAAACTAATCAGAGGTTCAGATAAAGCATCATCACACCAAAAAGAGTTTGTTTTGATTGGACGATTATCAGTTTTACTTGTTGCGATAGTTGCTATTACGATTGCTTGGCATCCAAACGATACAATATTAAATTTAGTTGGTAATGCTTGGGCTGGCTTTGGAGCTGCTTTTAGTCCTTTAGTACTCTACTCTTTGTATTGGAAAGATTTAACACGTACAGGAGCTATTAGCGGAATGGTAGCTGGTGCTGTAGTTGTTATTGTTTGGATTTCTTGGATTAAACCTTTGGCTACAATCAATGCATTCTTTGGTATGTATGAAATTATACCAGGTTTCATAGTTAGCGTATTGATTACGTACATCGTAAGTAAATTAACAAAAAAACCTGATGATGTTGTTATTGAAAATCTTAATAAAGTTAAACACATCGTTAAAGAATAAATGTACAATTATCAGACTATATCAACATTATAAAATTGATTAATTAAATAACAATTACAAGTATAATTTAAATACTTTTCTAATATACAGTGTCAATTTCTTTCATTCACTTAAGAAAATAGCTATGAAGAAATCTATCAATATAAATTTCTTCATAGCTAATTTTTTTATTTAAATTTATTGACGACTCGAAAAATGAGTCAAAATTATCAATAATATCAAATTGCAAATACATTCCTTTGGTGTTAGATTGACCAGTAAACTTAATTTGAATTCTATCCTATTCTTTTCTATACAATGAAATGGGTGTCATACTTCATAGGTAACTAATTATGATAAATATGAACTTGTGGTTCTTTATCGTCTTTAGTTTTACTAATGAGAGCACGTGGAGTATTTCCATCTTTGATTCTAATTTCATACTCATCTAGTTTATCAAAATACTTTTCGGCTTGTTCTGTAACATATTGTGTAATACCTATCGTTTCTGCCTGTCCGTAATAATCTATAGGCAAATCAACTGTAAGTTGTTTAGCTTTTTTATTTACGAATTTAACCTTACCAACTGCTTGTGTGAAGTTTGAAAAATACGATTGCAAATTATCATTAAACTGTTTAAAGTTATTATTCAGCGTTTCATCATAATCAGCTGCAGTTGACGAAGGAATTAAGGCTGCTTTTTCATTAATATTATCCCATGAGTTAATTTTAGTTTTACCCTCTTCAACTGTAGTACCAACTATAAATTCACCTGGTGTAATGGAATCTTGACTAGATTGTTTATAGATAGCAAAATGAATAGGAATATCTTTTAAATCACTATTCTCACGTAAACGAGAGAGCATTTCACTAGCCATCTGTTTACCTTGCTTTTCAATCTCTTTATCAGATAAATCTTTACTATATGTTTCGCCATCTTTCTCTTTTTTGTAATAATAAACACTATTCATAGCTAAACCAATTGACATGCCTTTTATATTTTTACCTTTAGAATCACTGTTTCCATAAAAATCCTGCTCGAGTATATTTGAAAGATAGGCTGGAGAATTTTCAGCTATTTTCTCTTCATCTGTTTCACCATTGTGAGATGGATTGAGTCCAAGATTCTCATTAGCATTTTTGCTTTGCTTTTCTTTTTCGCTCATCTTGTCAATTTCTTTTTTTGTATATTTCGGATCTAAGTATGCATTAATCGTTTTTTTATCTAAATATTGTCCATCTTGATATAAATACTTATTTGTTGGAAAGATTTCTTTACTTAATTCTAGTAAACCACTTTCAAAATCTTCTCCATTATAACCATTTGCCATATTATCTTGTAATAATCCACGAGCCTGACTTTCTTTAAAGGGCAATATAGTTCTATAGTTATCACCTTGAACTTTTTTATCAGTCGCTATTTGTTTCACTTGATTTTTATTATGGTTATCCTTATGTTCACTTTGTTCTTTATCTGATGAAGTTTGTTTATGTCCATCTCCGCAAGCCGTTAATAATAACAGTATCGACATGAGTAAAAATATTGTTCGCTTCATTCACGTACTCCTCTAATTATTAGATTCCATTTTGTTTTTCTATAAATGCTGCTTCAGTCCAAATTTCAGTACCGTACTTCTCAGCTTTGGCTAATTTAGACCCTGCATCTGCTCCAGCTATGACAATATCAGTACTTTTAGTCACGCTATTTGTAACTTTAGCACCTTGCATTTTCAACCATTCAGATGCTTCATTTCTTGTCATTTGCTCGAGTTTGCCTGTTAATACAATTGTTTTCCCACTAAAATCAGGATGACCATCAATTTCAGTTGTTTTAATTCCTTTATAAGACATATTAACATTTTTATTACTTAATTTTTCAATTAATGAACGAATATCACTATTTTCGAGATATGTTACAACAGATTGTGCAAGTTTATCTCCAATATCTTGAATTTCAATTAATTCACTTTCTGTTACTTTAAAAAGTTGATCCATCGTTTCATATCGCTCAGCAAGTACTTGACTAGCTTTTACACCTAAATGTCTAATACCTAGTCCAAATAATAAATGTTCTAATGACCGTTCTTTAGATTTTTCTATTGCTAATAAAAGATTATCAACTTTCTTCTTTCCCATTCTCTCTAATGGTAATAAATCTTCTTCTTTTAAATAGAAAATATCTGCGACATCTTTGATTAGCTGATTTTCGTATAGCTGATGAATAATTTTGGTACCTAAGCCATCTATATTCATCGCTTGTCTTGAAACGAAATGTATAAGTCCTTCAATAAGCTGTGCCTGACATTTTGGATTAATACAACGTAAAGCAACTTCTCCTTCAATACGAACTAATTCATGTCCACAACTAGGACAATGTGTTGGCATATGATAAATTTCCGATTCGTTAGGTCGTCTATCTAAAATACTTTTTACAACTTCAGGGATGATGTCCCCGGCTTTTTTAATAACAACACTATCTCCGATACGTATATCTCTTTCATGTATTAAATCTTCATTATGAAGAGAGGCTCTTGAAACTGTAGTACCAGCTACTTTTACAGGTTCTAGAATTGCAGTTGGTGTCACAACACCCGTACGTCCAATACTTAGTTCGATATCCAATAATTTTGTAATAACTTCTTCAGCTGGAAATTTATAAGCAATCGCCCATCTTGGAGATTTTTGCGTATAACCCATTTCCTCTTGTTGAGATAAATCGTTAACTTTTATAACAATACCATCAATATCGTATGATAAAGATTCTCTTTTGCTTGTCCATTTCTCTATATAATTAAGTACGCCCTCAATATCTGATACTCGTTCACGTTCTTGGTTAGTTTTAAAACCTAGTTGGTCCAATTCCTCTAGCGCTTCACTTTGTGTTGTTGCATTAAACTCGGTTAGGTCATTCACACTATATAAGAAGACACTTAATTTTCTTTTCGCAGCTAGTTTAGAGTCAAGTTGTCTTAAAGAACCAGCAGCAGCGTTTCGTGGGTTTGCAAAAGGTTGTTCACCATTTTGTTCTTTTTCATTATTCAAATGAATGAATGAACGACGTGGCATATAAGCTTCCCCACGGACCTCAAAATTGAGAGGTTCTTTAATTTTTAGTGGTATAGCATGTATAGTTCTTAGATTTTCAGTTATATCCTCACCTGTCGTACCATCACCACGTGTAAGTCCTTGGACAAAACGGCCATTTTCATATTTGAGTGAAACAGCCAAACCATCTATTTTAAGTTCACACATGTATTCGACCTGACCAATACTATCACGAATACGTTGATCAAATTTTCTTAAATCTTCTTCATTAAACGCATTACCTAAACTTAACATCGGCGTGTCGTGATTTACTTTTTCAAAAGAAGACTGGGCTTCGCCACCCACACGCACTGTTGGAGAATCTGTCGATTTGAATTCTGGATATTTTTCTTCAATTTCAATCAGCTCATGTAATAACTTATCATACTCGCTGTCAGGCACTGAGGGATTATCTTGTACATAATATTCATAGCTATATTGATTCAACAAATCATGTAATTTTTCCACACGCTTTTTAACATCTTGCATCCCCTATGAGTCCTCCTTCTTTGTTATTGGTGCGAACTGAGCTAATAATCGTTTTGGACCTTCTGATTTAAATATAATATCCAACTCTACAGATCCGTTTTTTTCATTCACGTTACTAACCATCCCTTCACCCCATGCTTTATGCATAACTTTATCTCCTACTTTCCAATCAGATGAGGAAACTTGTTTTTTAGTTGATGTCGTACGCTTACTAAACCCTCTTTTAGGTTGAGATTTAGGAGATATAGTTTGTCTTTTTTGACCGGTATGACTATCAAGTAGGTCTTCTGGGATTTCTTTTAAAAATCGAGATGGCATATTGGATTGAGAACGACCAAACAACATTCTGGTCGTTGCATTTGTGATATAAAGCAACTCTTCTGCTCGTGTAATTGCTACATAACAAATACGACGTTCCTCTTCCATTTCATGATCATCTTCACTTTTAATTGCTCTTATATGCGGGAACAACGACTCTTCCATTCCCATAATAAAAACTATAGGAAATTCAAGACCTTTTGCTGAATGCATTGTCATCAATGTAACACCATTCTGTGTATCTGCTTCGTCAATATCAGCAACTAATGATAAATCTGTTAGAAAATTAATAAGCGATTGTTCCTCTAAAGGTGTATTTTCCTCATAATCTTTAGGTACAGACATAAATTCATCTAAGTTTTCTAATCGACTTCGTGATTCAATACTTTGTTCTCGATCAAGCATGTCTTTATAGCCTGATTTTTGTAGTACTTCATCTACGATTTCACTAATTTCGAGAAATTCTTGTTCTTTGATTAAATTTTGAATCATTTCATAAAAGCTGATACATTCTTGAGTAACCTTTTTAGAGAGACCTATAAAATCTACCTCAGCCAGTGCGTCAAACATACTTATATTATTTTGAAGTGCATAGGTTTGGATTTTTTCAACAGATGAAGGTCCAATACCACGTTTAGGCACGTTAATAATACGTTGCAAACTAATATCATCATTGCTATTAGCAATAACCCTTAAATAACTAAGTAAATCTTTAATTTCTTTACGGTCGTAGAATTTTTGACCTCCAACCATTGTATAAGGAATATTTGATTTCATAAATGTTTCCTCAAGTACACGTGATTGGGCATTTGTTCTATATAATATAGCCATTTCACTATATTTTTTACCACCGCGTTGATGCTTCATTATTTCTTTAACAACGTATTCTGCTTCATCTCTTTCAGTCATAGCTTCATAATACTGAATTTTGTCTCCTCCAGAATTTGCAGTCCATAGACCTTTAGGTTTTCGTTCAGAATTATGTTTTATAACTTCATTTGCAGCATTTAAAATATTCTTAGTTGAACGATAGTTCTGTTCGAGGAAAATTGTCTTTGCTTCAGGATAGTCCTCTTCAAAAGATAAAATATTTTGTATATCAGCTCCTCTCCAACCATAAATAGATTGGTCAGAATCACCAACAACACATAAATTTTTAAATTTGTTTGCTAATAGTTTTACTAAAGTATATTGTGCTTTATTAGTATCTTGATACTCATCTACATGTATATATTGAAATTTATTTTGATAGTATTCTAGAGTTTCGGGTACTCGTTCAAATAAATTAATAGTTGTCATAATTAAATCATCAAAGTCGAGTGCTTCATTACGTGATAACTGTCTTTGATAACCTTTGTATACCGTTGCAACCATTTGAGAGTGAAAATCATTCGCCTCTTTTTGAGCATCCTCAGGTGTTTTTAATTCATTTTTTAAATTGCTAATTGCACCAATAAACATACGCGGCTCAAATCGTTTACTGTCAATATTTTCACTTTTCAATACATCTTTAATCACTGATTTTTGATCTGTAGGATCAATGATAGTGAAATTTCTTTCAATGCCAATACGATCAGCATCTCTTCTCAGAATTCTTACACACATGGAGTGAAATGTGGACATCCAAATCACTTGCGCTTCTTCTCCCACAAGATGTTCTACACGTGTCTTCATTTCTTTAGCTGCTTTATTTGTAAACGTAATAGCTAAAATATTATAAGGTGATACATCTTTTTCATCTAATAAATACGCAATGCGATGTGTTAACACACGTGTCTTTCCTGATCCAGCACCTGCCATAATAAGTAATGGCCCTTCTGTTGTTCTAACCGCTTCACTTTGCTCTGAATTCATATTTTTTACTAGCGCATTCATTTATTAGACTCCTTTATCTTTACAGTTTTTAATGCTTTTTTAATGTCGTTATATATAATATCGCCAACAACAATGGTATCCGCAATGTTAGACATTTCTTTAGCTTTGTCAATGTTTGTTATACCACCGCCATAAAATAATTGCGTATGTTGAAGCATATTTGCAATCGCTCTAACCTTATCAACATCTCCATATGTGCCACTATATTCTACATACATAATTGGAAATCGATATAATTCTTCTGCCATTTGTGCATATGCTTCGACGTCTTCTATATCTAATTGAGTATAAGCTTTGGTAATTTTTGCAACTTTACTATTCGCGTTTAGAACGACATATCCCTCGAAAAAAACTTCATCAAAATTAATCACATGTCCATATTTTTTAAGGGCTTCTAGCAAAATTTCGTTATGATATTTTGTATCCTTACTATTCATGACTGTTGGAATAAAATAGAAATCAAAACCAGGCATCACACTTTCTACATTCGAAACTTCTAAGACAAGTGGTAAAGGATAACGTCTTACTCTACTCATTAAATGAATAACATTATCTTCTGTTACATCATCTGTCCCACCAATAATTATTGCATCAGTGTTAGACATACACAGTGCCTCTAAATCTTCATCCGAAATTGATTTAGCCGGATCTAATTTAAACATATGTTTCCACTTGGTTATGTCGTACATTTTATGAAACTCCTTTATTTAACATACCCTAAATTATAGCATTTTTAAGTTTTAAGTTCTAAAGACTAAATGAGTTAATCATATATGATTTTAAGTCATATTTAATTTAACATATGCTTTAAGCAAAAATGAGTATCTTGCTATTAAATTCAATAACTAGATACAGTGTGGATTCGTTATAATAGTTCACACAGAATGCTTAAATTAATTATCTTTAAAAATTTAGCTTCATTAAAAAATAGCTTTGAAAGATTTCAATAAATCTTTCAAAGCTATTAATGTATTAAATGAAACAGTGAAATCAGACGAAAATATATGCATTCTTATGCCTTTGTTTCAATATTTAGTCTATTCAAAATCATTGTATAAGCATCATTACCCCATTGTAACGAACGCTTTACTCTAGAAATCGTTGCAGTTGATGCACCAGACTCTTCTTCAATAGTTGCATAAGTATAACCTTGTTTAATCATTTTAGCAACTTGAAGTCTCTGAGATAATGACTGTATTTCATTTACAGTACATAAATCATCGAAAAACTGATAACATTCTTCTCTGTTTTCTAGTGCTAAGATCGCATCAAATAATTCATCT
Source organism: Staphylococcus sp. HMSC34G04 (assembly GCF_001838765.1). NCBI lineage: Bacteria > Bacillati > Bacillota > Bacilli > Caryophanales > Staphylococcaceae > Staphylococcus > Staphylococcus sp. HMSC34G04. Next base: position 69,657 of record NZ_KV838772.1, on the reverse strand, counting down.
AATGACTGACCTCTTAATTTTTCAATTTGCATCTCGAACAACCCCTATACAAATATTCTCTCATTATTTTAACTTACTAATTCGTTAAAGTGTAGTAGTTTCATGAAAAATGTATAGGAAATTAGAATCATTTGTCTTGTATTAAATTTGATTTAATTAAGATAAACCTGCACGTGCGAATATAGTGTCGACCTGATTAAGATGATGTTTAGGATCGAAGCAATCATCTAATTCTTCAGTTGATAGAACGTCAGTTATGGATGAATCTTGTTCAATTAGCTCTCTAAATGGTGTTTTTGTTTTCCAAGATTCCATTGCTTTAGGTTGAACTTTATCATAAGCTTCTTCACGTACCATGCCTTTATTAATTAATGCTAGTAGAACGCGTTGTGAGAAGATTAAACCATACGTTTTATCAATATTATTTCTCATATTATCTTCATAAACTGTAAGTCGATCAACAATATTCGTAAATCGATTAAGTGCATAATCTAGAGCAATTGTCACATCAGGTAACATGATACGTTCTGCAGAAGAATGAGAGATATCTCTTTCATGCCATAAAGGAATATTCTCGTATGCAGTAGTAATATATCCTCGAATCACACGAGATATACCTGTAATATTTTCAGAACCAATTGGATTTCTTTTATGTGGCATAGCTGATGATCCTTTTTGTCCTTTTGCAAATGCCTCTTCGACTTCTCTAGTTTCAGTTTTTTGTAAATTACGAATTTCTACTGCAAATTTTTCCATTGATGTAGCAATCAGTGCTAATGTAGCAATGTAATAAGCATGACGATCTCTTTGTAATGTTTGTGTAGAAACAGCTGCAGTGTCTATTCCTAAATGTTCACATACGTAAGCCTCAATTTCAGGTGGAATATTGGCAAATGTTCCTACTGCTCCACTCATTTTCCCTACTTCTATTTCTTTACGCACTTCTTTAAAACGCTTAAGATTACGTTTCATTTCAGTATACCAAAGTGCCATTTTCACGCCAAAAGTTGTAGGCTCAGCATGAACACCATGTGTACGCCCCATCATCAATGTATACTGATATTTTTTAGCTTTGGCAGCTAATACATCTATAAATCTTTCTAAATCTTTTTCAAGGATTTCATTTGCCTGTTTAATTACATAACTTAAGGCAGTGTCAACTACATCAGTGGAAGTTAATCCATAATGTACCCACTTACGTTCATCACCTAAAGTTTCAGAAACTTGGCGTGTAAATGCAACTACATCGTGTCGTGTTTCTTGCTCAATTTCTTTAGCGCGTTCAACATTTACCTTGGCATTTTCACGAATTTTTTTTACATCTTCTTTAGGAATATAACCTAACTCACTCCATGCTTCACACGCTAGAATCTCTACTTCTAACCATGCTTCATAGCGATTTTGGTCTGTCCAAATACTAGACATTTCATCTCTTGAATAACGTTCTATCATTCTTTGTAAACTCCTATCGTATGTATTATAGCTCCTACAAAAACTGTACATTATCACATTTTTTATAAGAAAAGTTCGTTTCTAAGCTTTCATCTATAGTTTAACAGAACTTGATTAAAATGTATAAGTGTTTATCTAGTTATTACTATTTTATTTGAATCAATCTAGAAACACAATCTAGTAAAAACTATAATTAGATGTAAGATAATGCTTTATTTAATTCTTAGTGTGAAATTTTCAACTCGTTTTGCCTATAAAATTTTAGAACAACACTTTTCAGTTGAATCACCAAGTGTCTAAAAGCAATTGATATAAGACTGGCATTAACATTATGATCAGTAATCAATGCATAAAAATACCTAGGACAATAGTGGATGTCCTAGGCTTTATTATTCTATAGTTAATCATATTTATTGGATTAACGCACCTACAAATATAATATCCTGTTTTAAAATCTCTATACTGCCATCTTTGTTCTCTTTATAAACTGGTTTCTCAATACGACGTATTGGCATAAATCCTTCTTTTTTCATTCTGTCGAGACAATCTGCAATTGTTTCTTGATCTTCAACTCTAAACTTTTTGCTCATTTGAGCTACCACCTACTATTTCTTCGTGATCTACTACAACTTCCAATTGCTCTGGTTCATAATCTTTCAGTTTACGTTTACGTACACCCTTAACCCAGAATCCTCCGTGAATATTTCTTGGTTCATACGCTATAATAAATGCCTTAGGATCTAAGTTCTTTACAGTATTCATTAACTTTAATTCATATTTTCTTGGTGTTAATATTTGCATTACCATTCGACTTCCGTCTCTACCAAATGCTTCGTAGTGGGTAACACCATATCCTAAATTTCTTAATTCATTTGGTAAATCTAACTCATATTCCGATGAAGTAACATTGACAACTGTATAACCCAACGCAAGTTTTTCCTCGATTTTCATTCCTACTATAATACCGACGGAGAACCCTAATGCATAAGCAAAAATATTTTGAATTTGGTCTAAGCTAGACATTACTAACCCTAAACCAACGACATAAACTAAGACCTCCATAAAACTAACTACTGCTGCAACATAACGATAACCTTTCAAAGTCAATATCGTTCTCATTGTTAAAAATGTGACATAACATACATTAATTATAAAAATTGCTAAGACCATTAACCATGGATTTTGAGCAATTGCTGACATATTATTCCTCTTTTCTTACTTTTAAATCCAGATTATTTTATCAGTCGCCAATCATTTTGTCACTTATAAAATTTTCATTTGTTATTTTTAGGCCATGAGTATCGTGTATAAGCAAGTTCACGCTTATGTGCATTTCTAACATAATGTTTTTCGATTGTTTCACGAGCAGTTGCAGGAATTTCTTTACCTTCTAAATAATCATCAATATCATGATAAGATACGCCTAGTGCCTCCTCGTCTGGTAACTGAGGTTTATCATCTTCTAAATCAGCTGTTGGCACTTTTTCATAAAGGTGTTTAGGTGCTCCTAGATAAGCTAGTAATTGCTTACCTTGTCTTTTATTTAACCCAAAAATAGGTGCAATGTCCGCAGCACCATCTCCATATTTAGTGTAAAATCCAGTAATATTTTCGGCAGAGTGATCAGTTCCTAAAACTATACCTTGAGTATTAGAAGCAATTGAAAACTGAACTTTCATTCGTTCACGTGCTTTTTCATTACCTTTTTGAAAATCAGTAAGTTTGATGCCTGCTTCACTAAGTGATTGAACACTCTGATCAACTGCTGGTTTAATATTAACTGTATACGTTATGTCAGGATTAATAAACTCAAGTGCATCTTCTACTTCATTAGCGTCTTGTTGCACACCATAAGGTAATTTCACTGCTATAAATTTACAGTTACGTCCCTCTTCCTTCAATTCATTTACTGCTAATTGTGCTAACTTACCTGTTAGAGTGGAGTCTTGACCGCCTGATATTCCAAGAACAAGAGTTTGTATAAATGAATGTGATTTTACATACGCTTTAATAAATTGCTTAATTTCTTGGATTTCCTTCACACTGTCAATTTGTTTTTTTACTTTCATTTCATTAACTACAACATCTTGCAATTTACTCATTTTCATCCTCCATCTCTTTAACGTGTTCAGCAACTTCAAAAATACGCTTATGCTTATTTTCCCAACATTTAGTGCTTAAATCTACTGGATAATCTTGCGGGTTAAGATATCGTTTATTTTCTTCCCATAAAATATTTAGATTATTTTTAAGATAGTCCTGAGCTTCAAATTCATCTGGAAGATGGTATACAAGTTTGCCATTTTCAAAAATAGATTGATGTAGATTAACAGCTTTAAATGATTTAATAAACTTCATTTTATAAGTGTGAACAGGATGGAACATTTTCAATGGAGATTCGTCATTAGGATTTTCACCTTCAAGCGTGATATAGTCGCCCTCAGCCTTGCCTGTTTTGTTATTAATGATACGATAAACATTTTTTTTGCCTGGTGTAGTGACTTTCTCAGCATTATTTGATAATTTAATGCGATCACTCATTGTGCCATCATCTGTTTCAATAGAAACCAATTTATAAACTGCACCTAAAGCTGGTTGATCATATCCTGTAATGAGTTTTGTACCTACTCCCCATGCGTCAACTTTAGCGCCTTGTGCTTTTAAACTTGTAATAGTCTGCTCATCCAAATCATTTGATGCGATAATTTTAGCTTCTGTAAAACCTGCCTCATCTAACATTCTACGGGCTTCTTTAGATAGATACGCAATATCACCAGAATCTAATCTGATACCTATAAAATTAATAGTATCTCCCAACTCTTTCGCAACCTTAATTGCGGTTGGTACTCCTGATTTTAAAGTATGGAAAGTATCAACTAAGAACACACAATTTTTATGTCGCTCAGCATACTTTTTGAATGCTATGTACTCATCACCATATGTTTGTACTAGTGCGTGTGCATGTGTGCCAGATACAGGTATATTAAAAAGTTTTCCTGCTCTAACATTACTTGTCGAATCAAACCCTCCAATAAAGGCTGCTCTAGCGCCCCACAGTGCAGCATCAATTTCTTGAGCTCTTCTTGTACCAAATTCCATCAAAGTGTCATGAGTTGCTATTTGACGAATTCGACTGGCTTTAGTTGCAATTAATGTTTGGAAATTAATGATATTTAACAAAATAGTTTCAATAAGTTGTGCTTGGATTAAAGGGGCTTCAACTCTTAATAATGGCTCGTTGCCAAAACAAATTTCACCTTCTTGCATAGATTTAATATTCCCAGTAAATTTCAAATCTTTTAGGTAGTTTAGAAAATCTTCTTTATAACCTATCGATTTTAAATATGTGATATCTTCATTTGTAAACCCAAAGTTTTCGATGAAATTCACAACGCGTTTCAATCCGTTAAATACCGCATATCCACTATTAAATGGCATTTTTCTAAAATACAAATCAAAAACAGCTATTCTTTCATGGATACCATCATTCCAGTAGCTTTCAGCCATATTAATTTGATATAAATCATTGTGTAACATTAAGCTATCGTCGTTATATTGGTACACATTAACCTCTCCAATCGACCTAAATATTTACAATTAGTTTATCATAATTCATATATAGTAGGTACTTGCATGTTTGATTTACATTTATTTCTTAATAAATTCTAATTTAGTGTCGACAAATTTATGACAATTCCCTATATTATTCAAGAAACAGTATATGCTCACGTATAATGACGATTGAGGTGTTTTAAATGCTAATAGATAAAGCAAAATCATTTATTCAGACCATGTATAGCGAATTAAAATATAATGCTAATGAAATTGAAAATAGAATGAAAGAGATTGAGCAAGAAATTAACTTGACTGGTAGTTACACACATACTTATGAAGAATTATCTTACGGTGCAAAAATGGCATGGAGAAACTCAAATCGTTGTATTGGTAGATTGTTTTGGGATTCTTTAAATGTTAAAGATGCCCGAGATGTATGTGACGAAAAAGAATTTATAAAATTTATACATACACATATTAAAGAAGCTACAAACGGTGGAAAAATCAAACCATATATTACAATTTTTAGTCCTGAAGATACACCTAAAATTTATAATAATCAATTGATCCGTTATGCTGGTTATGAAAATGCTGGCGATCCATCTGAAAAAGAGGTTACTCGTTTGGCTGAACATCTTGGTTGGAAAGGTAAAGGTTCAAATTTTGATATTTTACCTCTGATTTATCAATTGCCAAACGACACTATAAAAATACACGAACTTCCACATGATATTGTAAAAGAAGTTTCTATACATCATGAAAACTATCCCAAGCTTTCAAAATTAGGTTTAAAATGGTATGCAGTACCTATTATTTCAAATATGGATTTAAAAATCGGTGGTATTACTTACCCTACAGCACCTTTTAATGGATGGTATATGGTAACCGAAATTGCTGTACGTAATTTCACAGACACCTATCGTTATAATCTTTTAGAAAAAGTTGCAGAAGCTTTTGAATTTGATACACTTAAAAATAATTCATTTAATAAAGATCGAGCACTTGTAGAGTTAAATCATGCTGTGTATCATTCATTTAAAGCTGATGGTGTTTCTATTGTTGACCACTTAACTGCAGCGAAGCAATTTGAAATGTTTGAACGAAATGAACATCAACAAAACAGAGATGTTACTGGTAAGTGGTCTTGGCTGGCACCTCCACTTTCACCAACTTTAACTTCTAACTATCATCATGGATATGATAATACAATGCATCATACGAATTTCTTCTATAAAAAAGAAGAACCTATGAAGTGCCCTTTCCATTAATTTAAACGAGGTGGCATAATGCATTTATATTATCTAGGACCTAAAGGAACTTTTTCATATCTAGCGGCTAAGCAATTTGAATCACACGAACAGTATGACTTCATTCCATTATCCAATTTGCATGAAGTCATTCAATCCGTATCTAAAGATAAACAGGCTGTAGGAATTGTCCCTATTGAAAACTCTATTGAAGGTACTATCAACATCGTGGCAGATTCATTAGCACATCATGATGTATACGCACATGGTGAAATTCAACTAGATATAGATTTTTCACTTTACGGTCATCATTCAAATTCACTTGATGATATTCATAAAGTATATTCAATTGCTCCAGCAATCAGTCAAACAATAAACTACATTCATCGTCAACAGTTTGACTATGATTATGTAGATAGCACTATTCAAAGCCTTAACATGATAAAAGATGGTATTGGAGCAATAGCTCCTCTTGGGAGTGGGGAAACTTATGGTTACCATACTTTAGATCAACATATACAAGATTATCCTCATAATGTAACTAGATTTTTAGTAGTAAAAAATCATACTCATTTTATTGAACATCCAAACACTACTATCTTTCTTATCACGCCTAAGTATGATAAGCCAGGACTTTTAGCCAGTGTTTTAAATACTTTTACTTTATTCAACATAAATTTATCGTGGATTGAATCTAGACCACTTAAAACTCAATTAGGAATGTATCATTTTTATGTTCAAGCCGATACTGCTATAAATAATGATGTGAATAAAATTGTTTCAATTTTAGAGACTTTGGATTTTCAAGTTAAAATCATAGGCGCTTTTAACAAGAAAAACTAACTTTACATGATTGATAAAAATTCTTGAAAGCACTATATTTTTTACAATTCCATAAAGTTAAAAGGCTAGGACATAATTCCTAGCAAAATAACCCGTAAATGAGTTTTTTATAAATTCATTTACGGGCTTCTTTATTTACAATACTTCGTATTGTTGGATTGATTTCTTAGGGGACAGCTTCATCCTGTAGTCTTCAGCTTGTCCTGTTCCCTCAAGAGTCTCTCCAAAATACTTTGTGTTTATATGTCATTTTACATTGAAATACTTAAAAAATTAGGCCCTTTCGTATAATTTAATAAATACCACTAAACTAAATTAACAAGGTGCCTAATGTATAAAGAATATAATGCGGCTCAACTTACTTTACCAAAGGAAACTTCAGTCCTTATCCCCACTAATGATAGTGTAGAAACAATTCCTAAGACTGAATACAGACATTATCGTGGTGCAACATCTTTTCTTGTCACATTTTCTATTTTAATCGTGTGAATATGTGCTGGTCACCAAGTTCTATCAAAATTTCGTTAATCATTTTACCTATTAAAGATTGTACTCTTATATTTTTACTAAATGATTCAATGATTAATATATTTCTGAATCTTTAATTACTAATTTTTTTCACATCAATACTCTTGATTTTGATTTTTGTTTGTTCCTGATTTAAAGTAAGTCCATTAATATTTTCTAAATGTATTGATTGTGAAGCATCTTCAAATTGATTTGCCGCTATAAAAACGTGTTGATGTCGGACGTTATGATAACTTCTAATATGAATCGCATCTCTTTTCATCTTCCCAATAAAAGTATTACCTATCACATTGAAATTCTCGCCAGCTTGAGTTTCCATCACTTGTCCTGTAATAGGATCGGCAGCATTTTTACCATCCTTCACTCCAAGAAATCTTATTCCACCATTACAATTTATAAATTTATTTTTTGTAATAAATGTGTCTTTTGACTTTAGAGGAGTTAAAGCATACTCATTTAAATTATCAAAGATGTTTTGATTGATATGAATGTTTTCATAATAGCAGTTATATCTACTGGCATGAGAGCCAATAGCTCTATTCCACGCTTTCATTTTAGGATGATCTGAACGACCAAAATAGCATTTTTCAATGACAACATTTTTCGTAATCGTTCCATCTGTAGTTCCAAATTTAGGAAAAGCGCCAGGTACTTGTATATCCAATTGTACTGCTTCAGAGAAAGAACGATCTCCATCAATATCAAGAAATCCTTTAAAATCACATTCTGATATGTGTAAACCATTGATTCCACATGCGTCGAGTGCATGCCCCCCAACAATATTTTTGAATGTTACACCTAAAATTTGAATGTCTTCTGCATGTCCCATGCACATGGCTGTATTATTATATGGATATTCGCCTCCATTCATATCAAAAGTTCCTCCTTTAATATAAATGTGACTATTTCCATTATAGCCGTGATATAGCTTTAAACGTCTACCATTTTTTAATAGTGCGTCTTTCCCTTGTCTTAAAAGTATTGCACCTTCATCCAATAACAATGTTGTAGAATCATAAATAACTAAAGCTTTTCTGATATAATAAGTTCCTTTAGGTATATAAACAGTGTGTCTGCCTTTTTTTGCGTAATTTAATGCTTTTTGAATCGCTCTTGTATCTTTATATTTACTTTTTCCTTTTAATCCGAAATCTTTTGCATTGATAAACATGTTATAACTCCTCATATATTTTAAATAATGATTGTGTGCTTAAAGTAAAGTCTATATACTATAATTACATTTCGTTTTAATTATGGTATATATTTTTTTTTATGCTAATTTAATTTAAACGATTACAAAAGTCTTAGCTTTATATAAATATACCAATCTAACGCTTTTCAAACACATATTGGGAGGATGTTCTAATGAGTAACAAAGCATTAATCATTGTAGATTACTCTTTTGATTTTATTGACGATAATGGTAAATTAACATGTGGCAAACCCGGACAAGAAATTGAAACTTTTATTACTCAGCGTATAAAAAATTATCATGATAATCAACAGGAAATATTTTTCCTAATGGACTTGCATTATGAAAATGATCAATTTCATCCTGAAAGTAAATTATTCCCCAATCATAATATTCATCAAACACCAGGTCGTGAGTTATATGGCGAGGTAGGAAGATTATACAACTCTATTAAAGACCAAATGAATGTACATTATTTAGATAAAACGAGATACGATTCATTCTACGGCACGCCATTAGATAGTTTATTACGTGAAAGACAAATCAATGATATTGAAATTGTGGGTGTTTGCACGGATATTTGTATTTTGCACACCGCTGTTTCGGCATACAATTTAGGTTATAACATCACTATCCCAATTAGAGGCGTAGCATCATTTAACCAAGATGGTCATCAATGGGCACTCTCTCATTTTAAAAATTCCCTTGGTGCAAAAGTAGAAGATTAAACAACAATCATGATAAAATATGATTAACAATATATGTATAAGGAGATATTGAAAATGACAAAAACTTTTATTTTCGGTCACAAAAATCCAGATACTGATGCTATTTCTTCAGCTTTAATTATGGCTGATTTTGAGCAACAAACTGGTAATACTGAAGCAAAAGCTTATCGCTTAGGTGAAATAAGTGCGGAAACTCAATTTGCACTAGATCATTTTAACGTAGAAGCTCCAGAATTATTAAACGAAGATTTAAAAGGACAAGATGTTATTTTAGTCGACCATAACGAGTTTCAACAAAGTGCAGATACCATTTCAAACGCAACAATTAAACATGTGATAGATCATCATAGAATTTCTAACTTTGAAACAGCTGGCCCTTTATACTATAGAGCAGAACCTGTTGGTTGTAGTGCAACAATTTTATATAAAATGTATAAAGAGCGTGGTTTTGAAATTAAACCAGAAATCGCTGGACTTATGATTTCAGCTATCATTTCTGATAGTTTATTATTTAAATCACCTACGTGCACAAAAGAAGATGTAGATGCTGCTCAAGCACTTAAAGATACTGCAAATGTTGATTTAGAAGCATATGGTTTAGAGATGTTAAAAGCAGGTGCTTCAACAACAGATAAATCTGCTGAAACACTTGTCAATATGGATGCTAAATCATTCAATATGGGAGATTATGTAACACGTATTGCTCAAGTCAATACTGTAGATATTGATGAAGTTTTAGATCGTAAAGATGAATTTGAAAAAGTTATGTTAGAAATGAGTGCCAATGAAAAATACGATTTATTCGTTCTTGTAGTTACTGATATTATTAACAGCGATTCTAAAATCCTTGTAGTTGGTGCTGAAAAAGATAAAGTTGGAGAAGCATTTAAAGTACAACTAGATGATGGTATGGCTTTCTTATCTGGTGTTGTATCACGAAAAAAACAAGTTGTTCCTCAAATCACTGAAGTTTTAACTCAATAATTTTAAAAGCATTAAAACTATGTTGTTGCCCATGATATATTTTTTCATCCTAGAGTAATTTCTCAGTAGTTGATTGATTTAATAACACATTGATAACAGGTGTTATTAAATTGTTAGTTCTAAATTTCAGGAGTGGACTAAGAATTCGATATGAATTCTATTCCACTCCCTTTTTGTAACTTTTTAAACAAAATTTTATATTTAAGAAGAAATAATCACTAATCTTTTTATGTTCTCATTTAATATATTCAGGACTATCTCAACCTCTTTACCAAAAAAATAATTTGGAGGTAATTTTATGACAATAATTAGAGATAAATTTAACAATAGTAAAGCTTTTTTTAATACACATAAAACAAAAAACCTTAAATTTCGAAAACAACAACTTAAATTACTAAGTAAAAATATCAAAAATCATGAAAATAAATTATTAGATGCCTTATATAAAGATTTAGGTAAAAGTAAGGTTGAAGCATACGCAACTGAAATTGGTATGCTTTTGAAAAGCATAAAACTAATGCGCAAAGAGTTAAAAAATTGGTCGAAAACCAAACAAACGGATACACCACTCTACTTATTCCCTACAAAGAGTTATATTAAAAAAGAACCTTACGGTACGGTGCTTATTATAGGACCATTTAATTATCCGGTTCAATTAGTTTTCGAACCTCTCATAGGAGCAATAGCTGCCGGAAATACTGCTATAGTTAAACCTTCAGAGTTAACACCTCATGTTGCTATTGTGATTAGGGACATCATTGAAGATACATTTGATGAAACATACGTCTCTGTTGTTGAAGGTGGCATTGAAGAAACTCAAACGTTATTAAGTTTACCATTTGATTATATATTCTTTACTGGAAGTGAAAAAGTCGGAAAAATTGTCTATGAAGCTGCAGCAAGAAAATTAATTCCAGTTACTCTTGAACTTGGCGGTAAATCACCTGTTATTGTCGATGATACAGCCAATATCAAAGTAGCGAGTGAGCGTATTAGTTTTGGTAAATTTACAAATGCTGGTCAAACGTGTGTCGCTCCAGATTATATATTAGTTCAGCGGAAAGTTAAAAATGATTTAATAAAAGCGCTTAAAAAAACAATTACTGAATTTTACGGAGAAAATATTGAAAAAAGCCCTGATTTCGGACGGATTGTTAATCAAAAGCACTTTAATCGGTTGAATGACTTACTTCAAATTCATAAAGATAATGTTGTTTTTGGAGGTAATAGTTCTAAGGAAGATTTATATATTGAACCAACTCTTTTGGATAACATAACCAATGACAATAAAATCATGAAAGAAGAAATATTCGGACCCATTTTGCCTATCATTACTTATGATAATTTCGATGAAGTACTTGAAATCATCCAAAGTAAATCAAAACCATTAAGTTTGTATCTTTTTAGCGAAGATGAAAACATGACACATAGAGTGCTTGAAGAATTATCATTTGGGGGCGGTGCAATTAACGATACGTTAATGCATTTAGCTAATCCTAACTTACCTTTCGGTGGCATAGGTTCTTCAGGCATAGGTCAATATCATGGTAAGTATTCTTTTGATACATTTAGTCATATGAAATCATATACATTTAAATCTACACGTCTAGAATCGAGTTTATTTTTCCCTCCATACAAAGGTAAATTTAAATATATTAAAACCTTCTTCAAGAACTAGTGTTAGTTATCTCCATATGAATTGCCCTTGAGTGATATACAGAGTTTTGTTATTTAATCTCATAATCACTCAAGGGCTTTTATATCGCTTTTATATTATTCAAAGACATCTTATAGTAGTACACAGACACCTTCATTAGCTATAGCTTTTTTATCTTTTAATGAAAGTTTGCCAGTTATGTTATCACGCTCAAAAATTGAAACTTTTGATTCCCCTTCTTGATGTGCGCAAATTAAATAATTATCTGATTCAGTTATATTAAAGTCTCTTGGAAAGGCATCGTAACTTGGTTGTATTTCAATACTTCTCAGTGACCTGCCATCTTTTAAAACTTCAAACATAGCAATACTATCATGCCCTCTATTACTTATATATAAGTGCTTCCCATCATGTGATAGTCTTACTGCTGCTAGTTTCGATTCCCCATCAAAGTCTCTTGGAATAGTTGAATGTCTTTCTAGCTCAATGAACTTACCATCTTGGTATTCTGTAACACTCACCTCATTTGATAGCTCATGAACGATATACGCGTGTCGCCCATCTTTACTAAAAGCGATGTGACGAGGTCCGTCTGAATTATTGAATTGAGAAACTGCATATTGGTTTAAACCATCCTCACCAAATTTGTATGTTACAACTCTATCTGTACCTAAATCAGTAGCTACAACATACTTATGATCAGGTGTTTCATTTAAAAAATGAACATGTGATGAATCTTGTCTTTCATGTGAGCCAGTTGGAAATTCATGCGCAAGTTCTTCTATTAATTTCTCTATTGCTCCCGTAATTTCATTTAATTTATAAATCCTTGCAAGTCCTGCACCATAAACCGCTTCAAATAAATATTTACCATTACTAGACACTTGAATGTAACAGCCAGTTCCCTGTTTTGATGCTAGACATTTATTAATTAATTCCAGTTGTCCATCTTCTTTAATGTTAAAACTAGCTACACCACATTCTTCACCTTCTTTAGTAATCGCATATAAAAACGATTCCTTACGAGTAAGATAAGTTGACGCTTCAATTTCATAACCAGTTTCTAACGCTTCAATGACTCCTGTTTCGTCATTTAATTTGAAGCGATATATACCTTTACCATTCTTTTTAGTATAAGAACCTATATAACCTAATGTCATACCAAAACCTCCATAAAATCATTAATCATTGATTCAATTTTACCTTTAAGTATGTTTAATTTACAACGAAAAGTCATTTTACATATCACCTTACTACTTATAGTAACGAAATCAAATTAGAAATTACTTCTATCACACTAAAACATCACGAACAATTATATTGCTAAAAACTTTATATTGAAAAACAGAACAAATGTTCGTATAATGATACTATAAAGATTGAGGTGATTGAATAATGAAAGATATATTTAATGAAATGGATTACCGTAATATACCACGAGACATGTTAGATAAAAATATTCCTACCGGTCGTGGTATGGTTAAATGGGCACCATTCGCAACTTTACCAGAACAGTTTGAAACAATTTATCAATATATGATAGATCAAAATAAAGTGAGCAGACCAGTGCTTTCAGACGACCAACTTTCGCAACTAAATATACATTTACATGAAGCACTACAACAATCACGCCCAGTCAATATCAAATATTACGAAGAAGGATATATTAACTTTATAGAGCTCATTATACATCGGATTGATTCAATGAATTATGAGATTGAAGGTACTGCTCCTCATTCAAGAGAACGTCACAAAGTTTCATTTTTAGATATTATAGATATTTCTTTTATATAAAGAGTACAAGAGAATTTATTATGAATTTTTCATTTTACAGTTATATAATCACAAACATACTTAGTGTTATCTAAAGCCTTTCTGAATGAAACCATTTAATTATTAATTTTAGAATTCAATAATTAATTTTGACTGATAATTGGTAAAATCAACTAATAAAAATAAGCCTACACATCTCAATGATGTACAGGCTTATTCCTAAATTATTATAAATTAATTGTTGTTTTCGATATCAGAAACGATTTCTTTCGTTTTTCTTTCGATATCTTCAAAGTCTTTTTTAAAAATATAAGCAAAGGCAACTACACCGATGCCTACTACTACTGTAGTAATAGCTAATAAACTAAAGACAAATTTGAATAACCCTTTAATAAAGTTCCACATTAGTTTTCACCTCTATAATTAATATGCATAGCTACATTTCATAATGATAGCATACTTAACTTCATCATTAAATATATACCCTTTTTACGGATAATTATTCTAAATATGAATATAAATTATGATAATATATCAACTAAAGATGCTTAAAATGAAACAATTAAATGATTTCTTTAATCATGGTACACACAGATTAACTTAGCAACCAAGATTTTAATTTATCAGTGATTACTTTGTAATTATCAATATTCAGAATGATCACTCCTATTGAGATAATGTCATTGTCTTAATTTAGATTGTATGATTTACATAAATCAAGTTCAATTAATACTAAGTTACTTTTATATTACATTGAAGTAAAAATATAAGGAGAGATTATAAAATGCAAAAAGTACGTTCTGATATAATGACTCATCGCGGTTCGCACTATGATTTAGGAGTAAAGACTGCTCTTTGGTTACAAACCACTCCTTTATTAAAAAATCGAAATAAAGAATGGCGAAAGAGAATTCCACGTTTTGATATTGATGTCAAAGAAACCTATGATATATTTCAAGTCTATTCACCACAGATTTGGGAAGAAATAATTGGCATGCAAGATGTATTGAATCTACCTACAAAACAAATGATTTTAAATTTTGGCCATTATCGATTTACTGATTTAAAGGACAGTGGCTGCACAGTATATAAAGGTAGTGATTTTTTAGTTCGAAATTATGATTATCATCCTGCAACGTATGATGGTAGATACTTATTATTTCAACCTAATGACGGGGGATTATCTCAAATAGGACCGACTTCAAGAGTGACTGGTAGAATGGATGGTATGAACGAGTATGGTTTAGTTATGGCATATAATTTTATGCATCGTAAAAAGCCTGAAAATGGGTTTGTATGTTACATGGTTGGTCGGCTTATACTTGAAAACTGCAAAAATGTAACTGAAGCAATCAAATTTTTAAAAGAAGTACCGCACCGTAGTTCATTCAGTTATATACTAATGGATAGACATTCGAATTATGCCATTGTCGAAGTTACACCTCGATCAATAGATGTAAGGTATGAACATATATGTACAAATCATTTTGAATTGCTTACCCATGAAAATAGAAATTATACAAGAGAATCTAAAGAACGCTTAAATCGTGTAATAAATAAAACAACTCCTTCTACAAACAAAGATATCGCATTCAAATTATTTAACGACCCGCAATACGAAATCTATAGCAAACTATTTAAGAGTTGGTCTGGTACAATTCATACTTCACTATATGAACCTAATTCATTAATAGCATGGATGGCATTAGGTCAAAACAGTCATCCAACCTCAATCAATTTCTCTAATTGGTTAAAAGGTGAGAAATTGAATATAAATTACTTTGAAGGCGAAATAGATACACCATTAACTTTTGCCACATACTAATTAAAAATTCGACCCTATCTTAATAAATCAAAGGGTCGAATAATTTATATTATTTATTCAATTATAATATCGCCATCCACAGTGTAAAATTCCAATATATTATCGCTGTTTCCTACTTTTCCTTTGTCGAAATATCGATTTTTAATTTCTTTATTTCCATGACCAGGATGAAGTTTAAGCAAGGTGTTTTTGGGTTTTTCGCCAAAATGGTAATTAATATTACCTTTTTGTGTAGAAGCTTTTATATCATTGCTAGATTTCATGTCCGTCATGGAAATATCACCTCTATTAACCAAGAAAACAGTATCACTTAATGTACTATTTTTAACATGAGTTAAGCCCTTATCAAGCTTCATACGACCTTCCCTGATTAAACAGTCTGTAATATAAAAATTTGCTTTAGAGGATTCGATATTTAGCTGATTGAGTTCAGACCGTTTAAGTTGTATAATTCTATCTGTTTCCAATGAAACATGTTTCAAATTCACTTGATTTAAATCAATTTCTCCCAATAACGATTGAATATTAAGAGATTTAAGGTCTTTTTCTGGTACAACAATTGTTAGCTTCCTATTATTTGAGTGAAATGGATTAAAATTTAATCCATATCCTCTATCTACTGCACGTTTTTCTTTAATACTTAACCTTTTATTATTTTTTGTAACATTTATTTTATTATCTCCAGTAAAATAAACGGCTAATTTTTTCCCAGAAATTACATTAACATTGGTTGTTACTGTACTTATTGATAAATGTTCAATTTTACTATTTATAGTTTTGTTATAATGTCGATTATCGTATTTGTTTTTATCTATAGTAAACCACGTCATAGTACCACTAGCAAAGAAAATGATAAATATGATTAAACCACTAATAAAAAGCTTTTTCATTCTTTAACGCTTCCTTTAACAGTCTTTATATACCAAAGAAGATATTTCAAAATAAGTTTATGAATTATTTCACCAATTTTCAAAGTAATAACAATAAACATAATTCCTAAACCTGTAAAAGAAATTGAAAAAAACACATTACTTATAGCATTTTCGAAACCATGTAATACTGAATAAAATAATAAAACAAATGGTGCAAAGATAAAACAAATAGAAATAAGGAAACAGAGTAGAATAAGTAATGCAATGATAACAACCGGTATTAAAATAATAAATAACGACAAAATACCAAGACTTAACGATGCTAGTATTGCTCTTACGATGTTTGCTAAGGTTGGTTTGTAACTAGCATAATGAATAGCACTTCTAGCTTTTACTTCTTTGGAAATATGATAAGGATCATTTAACTTTTTTATAATTTGTGATTCACTAATCCCTTTCAACTCTTCTTCATAGAATAAGTTTTCATACTTGTGCATAATACTATCTTTTTCTTCTCTAGGTAAATCATCTAAAGCTAATTCTAATTCATTTAAGAAGGTTATTTTATCCATATTTACGCACGCTCTCAATCTGAACTAAAAAATATCTAATACTTTTTTGATTATTATTTACTAAAGAACTCAATTCTTTTAACAATGTTATCTTTATATAAAATGTTTAATTTCAGTTTATTAAAACGGTCTACATATGTCATTGAGTGATAATTTTTACCTACTTTATTAATCTTGTAGTTTTCTCCCAATTTATTGATGACTTTATCAATTGGGTCACCCATTTTAACACCAAAATTTGTTTCAACTTTATCATCTTTGACTAAAACCATGCCTTTAACCTTATGCGTTTTATTTTTTACTTTTACTGTAAAATCTTTATGATTTTTATCATTGTAAAAGGTATATCTATCTAATTTAATTTTCTTATTAACCACAAATCCTTTTTGATTAAAACCATGATTTAAACTAATTTGATTCACACTGTAACCAGATAAATCCACAGATTTTATACTTTTGTAATAAGTCAAACCTATCAATAAAGAAATAGCTCCAGTTAAAAAAATAGCGAATATTAACCATCTACTTTGAATTCGCACCTGAGTCACCACTTTCACTCTTGTTCTAATTAATATAGCATATGCACAATGTAGTTTCATCTAACAAGATAGTCACATTATTTAATATACATATATTAAGTTATTTTAATTTCTTTAAACTCAAAAAATTGATATAACATTTTAAATTATTCAAGGGAGGGTTTTTATATAAGAAATTTAGAAACTTATTTTAATAAAAGTCAAACACTCAATGAATTCATTAAGGAAATACAAGTAAATAAAGACAATTTATTATCCATTTATAATTTCTTCCACCTACCACTTAATGATGCACGTTTAAATCAATTAAGAGAATCGAATTATTCTAAGGTGCTTATAATTAAAGAGTATTGGTGTGGCGATGCCATGATTAACATTCTAATATTAAAGTATATTATTGAATTTCTGAACATCGAAGCAAGAGTTTTTCATAGAGATAATGATACACATCTGATTGATCAATATTTAACAAATAGTTAATCAAGTGCTATCCCTATCTTTGTCTTCATGAACGATTTATTCAAACGATTAACAGTTTGGGGACCAAAAGCAAAAGAAGTACAAATTTTGTCAATAAAATTAGAAGTAATAAGTTGCCAGATAAAACCCATCCTAATTTTTGAGGATTGACTTAAAGAAACACATATTATTATTAGTCAAAGGTATAAAATTAATTCAATATTTTGGAATCAGTTTTAACTCAATAATAAATCTACTTGTATATAAATAAAACGAGTGGGACAGAACTCGTCATGAATTCTATGTCCCACCCTATAAAATACACCTCATAAATTTTAATTAATGACTAAACAATTTTTATATGTCTGAGTCACTTAACTAACTTCTCCGCGTTTTATTATTTAAATATCTCTCTTTGAGGCATATAACATATTTGCAATAAATAAGACCACTATTGATGCAATAGAGATAAACCATTGCCAATGAGAGAATTTAATCTCACCAGTCATTTTTTCAGTTAAATACGTAAATGGTATATATTTAAATGAATCTTGAATATCATCGCCAATATTCGGAATCATTGGAATAAATGGCTGAATAAACGGAACGATGAGTATTAAGAAAATACCTAGAGTAAATATGACAGCAGGTTTTTCTACTATTAAAGTGATTAATAATAAGAATAATCCAAAGAATAAAAAGAAAATAAGGTAAAACCAAATATTATTTAAAAATCTATCTCCATCTATTTTTTCACTTTTAGTTGTAGATTGTATAATAATTATTACCAAGTAGTGAATAATTGTAAATAAGAATGAAATTAATACAATAGATACTGTTTTAGTAATGATATAGCCCATTCTGCTAGTTATTCTGTTCATAAACAATTGTATAGTACCTTGTGAGTAATCTCTTGTTATTGTTTTTATAATGAATAAAAGTCCAGCAAACAAGAAAAGCCAATTAGCTAAATTAAAAACCATATCTATATTAACTTTATGTGCAGAACTATAATTTGCCATCATGCTAGCTTGGAATACCGTCATTCCAATTACAAGTATAAATGCTAAATAAGTATACGGACTTTTAAGTATACTAATTAAATCATATTTGACTAACTGTAAGCTCTTCATTATTTATCACCTCTTTGATTAATATTAAAGTAAGTATCACGTAGTGAACTTTTACGTGTTTCAATATATTTTGGATAAATATCTAGTTGGGATAACGATTTAAGTAACTCTCTATAATCATTTTGAGCTTTAATGATAATTTCTCCAGATTCTTTTTGAGACTGCTGTACTTTAAAGTTTTCAGAAAGATAATCTAAAGCTTTATTAAAGTCATCTTTTTGTAAAGTAAGAATGGTACTATCCTCTGGTCCCCCATCTTTCATATCTACATCTTGAACGAACTTACCATCTCTAAGAAATACTGCTCTATCACAAATCAATTCAATGTCTTCTAATTTATGACTTGAGATTAATATTTTCATTTCTAATTGTTGAACAAGTGATTGAATTGTCTTTAGTACATCTATCGAACCATCTGGATCCATACCATTTGTAGGTTCATCTAAAATTAAGTATTTAGGTTTGTTCATTAATGAAACTGCAATTGATAATTTTTGTTTCATTCCCATTGAATATTTGTTAACTTTTTTCTTGATATATGGTTTCATTCCAAAAGCTTCGATAATATGATTTGCATATTCCTTATCGAAACCATCGCCTAATACTTGTGCAAATAATTTTAAGTTAAATAAACCTGTCTTATTTCCATATAACTTAGGATGCTCAATTAAATAGCCAACATTCTCACTTTTAGGCATGTCGACCTTTCCTTGATAGTTAATAATGTTATTATTCATGACCTTCATCAAAGTTGTTTTACCAACTCCATTTTTACCGATAAGACCAACGATTTGACTCTCGCCAAAATCAAAATCTATATCGTCTAAAACAGTATTTTGACCATATTTTTTTGTGATATGTTGTAATTTCATCATAGACCTCCTTAAAAATGTTAATTCTTTATTTTTTTAATTTGAATCAAATAATTAATGACTAAGAAAATGCTACTTATAACTAATAGACCATAATTTAAGAAATATGAGTATATCATTGGGATATGGCTATCATTGTGTGTAAGATAATTGATTAAGATGAAAACGACCGATAAAGTAAATGGCAGAACCACCATAATCCCTACAATATAAGCTAAATATGGGATATCTCGATCTTTACGTTCAGTACTCTTACTAAACGCTATAGGTATAGAAAAGAAATTTCCTACAATGAATGAAAAAGTCGTCGAAAAATAAATCGAATCTGTTTTTATTGTGCTTGTATTGTATCCATATAAACTAATGATAAGCGCACCTATAAAAGTTAATAAAATACACGTCATGTAATTAGCGTTAAGCAAATCTTTCTTTGAAACAGGCAAACTATAAAAGAAATAATATGAAGATGAACCACCTAATCTACGGTTAACTCTAAATAAATGACCTATATCTATCAAGCATATCATCGTCAGTATTAATCCGATTGGTCCTGAGATAATTGAATATAATGGTGTATCTTTATTTAACAAATGATAAATGGGGAAGAATAAAAGCAATAATGCGTAAAGAATTAATGTCCAACTACGTAATTTTAAGTTTCTAATCATTAATTGCTTCATAGTTAAATCTCACTTTGTGTTTTGAATTTGTATTTCGTTCCTGTTTACTTTTTTCTAAATAAATCATCAATTGTTCTATAGATGCATCTTTTATTTCAACGCCACTACCAAATAATTCATTAAATGTTTGATAATATTCTGTTAAACCAATATAACCTGTTTGCTTACTTTCTTTGTATATCAAGAGTTCATTCAACTCTTCATCTAAGTCTTCATTAGAACCACTAACGATTTTGTATTTTTGCGATAGTTTATCCCTGGACTCATTGAATATGATTTCACCCTCACTGAGAAAAACGATATAATCCGCAATTTTTTCCAAATCAGAAATAATATGTGTTGAAAAGAAAACTGTCTTATTTTCATCTATCAATTCTTGTTGAATAATTTCAAGTAATTCATTTCTTATTAACGGGTCTAACCCTGATGTTGGTTCATCTAGGATAAATAATTCTGCATGATGACTGAATGCAATTGCTAACGATAGTTTCATTTTCATACCAGTTGAGAAAGTTTTTATTTTATTTTTATATGGAAGCTGAAAAAAATTTAAATATTTTATAAATATTTCATGATCCCAACGATCATAAAAAGGGGCAATGATATTTTCTAATTTTTTTACTGTCCATTTTTGATTAAAATAAATCTCAGAATACACAAATCCAATTTTATTTTTTATTTCACGAGGATGGATTTTTATATCTTTCTCAAAAACAGTGATCGTACCACTTTCAGATTGAATTAAATCCATAATTAATCGTATTATTGTAGTTTTCCCCGCACCATTTCCACCTATAAAACCTGTAACATATCCTTTAGGAACATTGAAGGAGACATCTTGCAATTGAAATGCGTTAGATTGATAATTAACATCTTTAAGTTCTATCGCGTTCATTAGTCGTCCTCCTCATAAATCATAGTCAATATTTCTATTAATTCCTCTAAAGGCATTCCAATTGTTTTGGCTTCTTTTGACATAGAGTGAGCTAAATTTTCAATAACAAAAAATTGCTTTTCTTTTAAAATAGAATTATCTTGTTCCTTTACAAAGGTTCCTTTACCTCTAATAGTTGTTACAAACCCATCTTTTTCCAAATCTTCATATGCTCGTTTTGTCGTTATTAAACTCACTTTTAAATCTTTAGCTAACTCACGCATTGATGGAAGATGTTCACCAGGGGAAACATAACCTTTCAAAACATTTTCTTTAATTTGTTGCTTAATCTGTTCATATATAGGACTTTCACTATTGTTCTTCAAAATTATTTTCATTGATGTCCCCCTTTTCATCTGTATATACATAATATATACAATATACACACTTTTGTAAAGTGATTTAGGAAAAATTGTAGTAATCTCTACTTCATCAGGAATATACTGTGTATATCATCTATATACAAAAAGGATGAAACTGAATTCATTTGAATTCTACATTTCATCCTAAAATTAAATATTTTACCAAATTTTGCCAAATATTTACTAATGATCCTTTTAAAATTACAGTTAAAATAGCAAAATATACTTCACCTGTTTGATTTTATGTACTTAAAACTTAAAGTAATATTTGAAGTTTTATCACATGAATGTATCTATTTTTTTTTACGCTCGTTATGTCTATTGATAAAAGCACAAATCATGAACATAATTGCTGCTAGCAATAATTTTACCCCTTGCGAATCATGATCTGTCGCTTGTAAATAATACCCTACTATAAATAGTACAATAGCTAATCCAACAAATATTTTAGTCAAGTGTTTCATTTATTTCACCTCAGTAATATAAAAGTATATCAAATTAAAACAAAACTATGAACCACACTCAATAGCATCACTTTATATAATATTGTTTGCGGTCTATTTAGTACAGTGTTACAATTTAATTGTATCCACGTATTATACTACACAACCCCAAGTCTGGTACCAGCAGACTTGGGGTTTTTTTGGTCATCTATTTGCCTTTCCATTTTATTTCCAACCAAATACGAAAGACAATGAGTATGCCACCGGTAATTAATGTTATGATTCCATCTTGCCACCACGTCATTATACTACACCTCCCAAAAAGATGAGTGTCATATAATATGATGACCTATCAATAGTTTAACATAAAAACAGAACATATGTTCTGTTTTTGGCAGATAATTTTTAATTTATAACTTTAGTACAACACTTTATCTTTAAAGCAATACAAGATAATATATATATAAACACTTTATTGAAAAGAGGTTAAGACAATGATGAATCCATTAGCCCAAAAATTGAATGATGAAATAAAGCAATCAAGTCCAGAAGTATTAGATATGATGTCACAATTAGGTAAAGAGATGTTTTATCCAAAAGGAATTTTATCACAATCCGCCGAAGCAAAACGTACTACATATAATGCTACTATTGGTATGGCAACCAAAAAAGAAGGTAAAATGTATGCAGATTCACTTAACCAAATGTTTAATGACCTTACACCGGATGAAATTTTCCCATATGCACCTCCTCAAGGTGTAGAGGAATTACGTGATTTATGGCAGAAAAAAATGCTTAAAGAAAATCCCGACTTAAAGTCAAAATCTATCTCTCGTCCCATCGTTACAAACGCGCTCACGCACGGTCTTTCTCTAGTAGCTGATTTATTTGTAGATACAGAAGATACCATCTTATTACCGACACACAACTGGGGCAATTATAAACTTGTATTTAGTACACGTCACGGTGCTCATATCGATACGTATTCTATTTTTGATGACTCAGGACACTTCACTACATCTGAGCTTGTAAAAACATTAAAAGAATATAAAAAAGACAAAGTGATTATGATTTTAAATTATCCTAATAACCCAACTGGTTACACACCAAATAAAGAAGAAGTTAATACTATTGTAGATGCAATTGAAGAATTAGCTAATAAGGGTACTAAAGTAGTAACTGTTGTCGATGATGCATACTATGGGTTATTTTATGAAGAAGTTTACCAACAGTCGATTTTCACGGCTTTAACACAGGTTAAATCTTCAAACCTTTTACCAGTGCGTTTGGATGGAGCTACTAAAGAATTCTTCTCTTGGGGATTCCGTGTTGGCTTTATGACGTTTGGAATTAATCATGAAACGTTAAAAAATGCACTAGAAGCTAAAGTAAAAGGATTGATCCGTAGCAATATTTCAAGTTCTCCACTACCTTCTCAGAGTGCTATCAAACATGTACTTAAACATCATGAGCAATTTGATAAAGAAATCAATCAAAATATCAATATTTTAAAAGAACGCTACGAAGTAACTAAACAAGTGGTATATGATAATAAATATGCTAAATATTGGCAAGCCTATGACTTTAATTCAGGATACTTTATGTCATTGAAATTAAATCAAGTCGATCCAGAAGAATTACGTAAACATTTAATTAATAACTATTCAATTGGTATTATTGCTTTAAATAGTACAGATATTCGTATTGCCTTTAGTTGTGTAGAAAAAGAAGATATTCCTTATGTCTTTGAGTCTATTGCTAATGCAATTGATGATATTAAATAAGTTTGAGCTGTGAATTTAGTGTAAATTCACAGCTTTTTTCATCACTACTAGATTTGTCTAATAATTTTATTATGACATTATCACTACCGAAACGTTACACAACATATTATCTTCGATTATTATCATTAAAGAGCCTACCCATATTAGTGAGTAGACTCATTAATGATTTACTGCTTCTCTTTTCTTTTTCGTGAATAAGATAAAAAGCCGAAACCTAGTAAAAGTACACTTAATATGTTCCATTTTGATGTCTTATCACTATATCCAGTATTAGGAAGTTGAGTTTTCGATATTTGTTTATTTAAACTATTGTTTACACCACTACAATCATCAAATTGAATATTCTTTTTATTTAATGATACCGGCACCGGTACATTAGATATAGGTTCTAATTCAATTTTTTTAACTACTGGCACTCTTAAAGAGACTGATATACTTGCATCACTGTTTCCCTTTTTAGCAGAGACAATAATTTTACTATTAGTTAATAAGAATTGTGGCTGTAATATTATTTTTCCTGTGTTTGGATTGATAGATATATTACTAATACTTGAATCAAACTTCCATCTATTATTAATTTTGAGTGCTTTAACCTTCAATGATTTATTATTTTTATCCACATACGATAATTCCATTTCAGTGGCATTACTATTAGGTGTAATCAATATCGTATCTTTTATATTATCATAAGTTAATGATGGTGAATGTGGTGCTATTTCCTTTTTAGGCATTTTAACTTTAGCCCATTCACTAGCATCACTATTTCCCACATACTGTGCTGCTAGTATATCACTTTCTGGATATACTGCCTGATAGTTGATAACTACTTGTCCAAATTCAGGATTTATAGACACACCACTGATTTGCTGGTTTGCTTTCCATATATCTTTAAATCTTTTAACTATAATTACTTTTGAATCTCCCTTTTTATCTCGGTATTTAAAATCCAGTTTTGTAGCATTCGATTGAGGTAAGATAGAAACTGTCGCTTTTTTAAAGTTAGTCTCTAATAAAGGCGCAAGTGGTGTAATCTCTTTAATAGGCATTAATACTTTAACCTCTTCACTCTTATCACTATTACCATTGATAGCTGTAGCAATTATTTCACTATTCTCTTGTACAATTTGATAATTAATGATAACTGTACCGGTTTTTGCATCGATTTTTACATACTTAATTTTTTCGTCCAATTGCCATTGATCGTTGTTTTTGATTGCAGTAACCATAGACTTAATGCCTTTTTTATCTATGTAATGTATATTAATAGCTGTATTATTTTTGTAAGGAATGATAGCTAAACTTGCATTCATTTCATCTACTTTTATAATAGGTGGTTTTGGTGTAGCTGTTTTTCTTGGCATGATAACGCGACTCTCAGCACTTGCATCACTGTTTCCGTTTGTCTCTGTTGCGATAATTTCACTTTCTGGTTGAACTGCTTGATAGCCCATCGTTACTTTTCCACTATTTTCATCTACATTTACATAATCTATTTGCTTGTTTAATGTCCATTGTTGATTTGTTTTACTTGCAACGAGTGTTGCTTTTTGTCCATCTGGAGTTCTATACTTAACAGCTATTTGGGTTGCCTCACCGTTAGGTGCGATCGTCACATTCACACGTTCTTCATTCGCTTCAACAATTGGTGAAAGTGGTGTTGCTTCTTTTCTCGGCATGATAACCATACTTACATTGCTTGAGTCGCTATTTCCTTTGCTTTCTCTTGCAATCACTTCACTTTCAGGGTACACCGCTTGATAATTGATCAATATTTTTCCTGTATTATTATCTAGAGTAATATGAGAGACGTTTTTATTTAATGTCCATTGATTTTGATTTAATGTAGCAATTAAATTTTGTTGTTGACCCTTAGCGTCTATATATTGTAACGATAACCGAGTAACTTTAACTTGAGGTATTATCTCAACACTTGCATTAGATTCGTTGACTATAGATATAGGGGGAGCTGGCGTCTTTTCTTTAACTGGCATAGTAACACGATTCTCAGCACTTGCATCACTGTTTCCGTTTGTCTCTGTTGCGATAATTTCACTTTCTGGTTGAACTGCTTGATAGTCAATCGTTACCTTCCCACTATTTTCATCTACATTTACATGATCTATTTGCTTGTTTAATGTCCATGATGATTCGTTTTTACTTGCAATGAATGTTGCTTCTTGTCCGTCTGGAGTTCTATACTTAACAGTTATTTGGGTTGCTTCACCATTAGGTGCGATTACTACATTCACGTGTTCTTCATTTGCTTCAACAATTGGTGAAAGTGGTGTTACTTCTTTTCTCGGCATAGTAACACGATTCTCAGTACTTGCATCACTGTTTCCGTTTGTCTCTGTTGCGATAATTTCACTTTCTGGTTGAACTGCTTGATAGCCCATCGTTACTTTTCCACTATTTTCATCTACATTTACATGATCTATTTGCTTGTTTAATGTCCATGATGATTCGTTTTTACTTGCAATGAATGTTGCTTCTTGTCCGTCTGGAGTTCTATACTTAATAGCTATTTGGGTTGCCTCACCATTAGGTACGATAGTTACATTTACACGTTCTTCATTCGCTTCAACAATTGGTGATAGTGGTGTTGCTTCTTTTCTCGGCATAGTGATACGGCTCTCAGCACTTACATCACTATTTCCTTTTGTCTCTGTTGCGATAATTTCACTTTGTGGTTGAACTGCTTGATAGTCCATCGTTACCTTCCCACTATTTTCATCCACATTTACATGATCTATTTGCTTGTTTAATGTCCATGATGATTCGTTTTTACTTGCAATGAGTGTCGTTTCTTGCCCGTCTAGAGTTCTATACTTAACATCTATTTGGGTTGCCTCACCATTAGGTACGATGGTTACATTCACACGTTCTTCATTCACTTCAACAATTGGTGATAGTGGTGTTGCTTCTTTTCTCGGCATGGTGATACGACTTTCAGCACTTGCATCACTGTTTCCAGTTTTATCATTAGCCCCTATAATACTTTCGGGATAAACTGCCTTGTAATCAATTGTTACCAAACCTGTTTGCATTTCAATTTCTATACCTGGAATATTGTTGTTAAGAGACCATTGATTATTCAATTTATTTGCTATAATTGAAGCCTTCTCATTATCAATATTTTGATAAGTGATTGTTAGCTTATCTGCTTTTTCCGCTGGAGATATAGTTATATTGGGAATTTGATTATTTGATTTAATAATAGGTTGAGGTGGTGTATTATATTTAAGGTTGTTTTTCAATATTTCTAAGGATTGAGTAACATTATTGATAGTTTTTTGAGAAGCTTGATTATCAAGAGCAACTTGATTTTGTTGCTCATTCAAAATGTTTCTACCTTCTGTCATTTTTTCTTGTAATGCACTCCATGAATCTATCGTAAAGTCAGCTTTATTTAAATCACGTATAAATTTATCAATTTCATTCAATTCAGTTTCCAACACATCTTTATTCATTAATAGTGCTATAGATTGCAAATCAACAATATTATCACCAGTTCGTTGGCCGTCATTTCCTCGAAATGTGGCATTGGTTTTATATAGTACATGCGCATTTAAATTAATGAGTTTGGGGCTTAAGGATTCAAAATCAACTGTGTAAGATATATCTTTTCTATCACCAGGATTTAGGTTATCTAATCGAATACTAAGTTTATTAGTGGCATTATTATAATTACCGCTACCTCCTCTAGTCGAAATTAATCTTGAATTTTGCGGTAAAACAACTTCATAATATGTATCTTTTGATTGATTATGACCTTTGTTTTCAACAGACAAATTAATTGTTGCGCGTGCGAAAGTATCGTTTGAACTATTAGGTTGAGTTGTATATTCTCTTTGTGTCACTTTAGAGGTCACATAAGATCCACTATTTATTCTTACATCACTCACTGAACCACCATGATAATAAGATGAATTATCACCAAAACCATGCTCTCTCGAAGATCTTTGTACACTAACTCGACCTGTGGAAGAAACAGGTAAAAATGAGATTCGAACTCTATTAATATCATTGGGAATATTTACCATTGCAGATAACTTACCAGTAGGATACGGACCCATACCGTTTAAACGACTATCAAATAATACACGATTTTGTTCTACATTGCTGATTTTTAATTTAGCACCAGCAGCCCCATCAGAAAATACAGGGCTAGTAGATATAAAATTAACATTTAATTCCGATCCAGGTACCACATCAATATCTTGATAAATACCTGCTACTTTTGAGTCAATAACATTTCTATTCCAACCATCTGTTGTTCTTCCTAAAATTACTCCATAAGGTGCATTTCCGTTACTCATAAAATTTGGATAGTTAACTGCAGTTGTAGTATAAAACATTGGGTATTCAGGATTAGGATCAGTAGAATAACTATGCCAATTGTCTACATTTGTAACTACTGTCAATCTCTTAGAACTGGTTGGCAATGACCCACCAGACACTTGAGAAAAGTTTCCGTTTTGAATTTCTGGATTGGTTTCATTTACTTTTAAAGGGTCATTTGACAAATTTGATTGATCCGCACTTCTAAAAGAAACTGCATTTCTTTTATGTCGAATATGAGAATAAGTTTGACTTCTAACTTCATCACCTGAACGATATGTACTACTCTCACTTCGTTCATGTTTGTAGGATACAGTTTCTTTTTTTCTTAACTTTCCAGCGCTGTTTAAAAATTTATGATAAAACGCATCGACATTTTGCTGATTTTGAGGATTGTTCATTAGAGATTCCGCTTGCACTAAATCAGCTTGAAACAATTTGATTGATTCTTCAGTTTTGTCATTTAGATCAATGGCTTTATATTGTTTAATCAACTTTTTAAGTTCGTCCATTTGGATAGACTTATTTAAACTTAATTGAGATATATCATGATTTTGGTTATTGATTTCCTTATTTGAGGTGTTCTCTTGATTGTCAGATGGTAAAGTGGTTAAATGATTAGTCATTGATTGTTGATGAGACCTTATTTCATATTTGTCACTATCTGCTTTTGCCTCATTGAAACATGAAATGATTATGAAGCCGATAATAGCTACGCTAGTTGCGCCATATCCTTGATATTTTCGAATAGAAAAACGAGTGTTGTTCTTGTCTAAGTTGTTTATTCTTTTGTTTTCCTTCATTTTTAGCTCCTTAAAATTATAATTAATACAGCAATATTCAATCCAAAAATATTAATTATAAATAAATATGTTTCTTTAAAATATACCACCTCATTCAATTTCGCACAATATTTTATTTATATAATAAATTTTCCGATAAAAAAAGTGCAGATTGTACATCCACACTCTATGACTAACTATTCTCTTATTTTATTTCTAAATAATCCTAATAAACCTAAACCAGCAAGTAACATTATTAAAGCAGGATTTTGAATATCGTTTGATTTACCTGTTTCCGGTAATTTATCTTGTACATCATTGTTATTATCTTTCTTGGAAGTTGTTGTAATTTCGTCTACTTTGTCTTTCTTAGTTATTTTTGTGTCTTTCTCGTCTATGTCGCTTTTTGGTATTGCTGGGCTTTTCTCCTCTCTTTCTTTCTTCGAAGTTTTTGTGATTTTTTCTTCTTTGTCTTTTTTTGATGTTTTTCTGTCTTCGTCTTTCTCGACTTTACCGTTACTTGGTATTACTGGTTTTTTCTCCTCTCTATCTTTCTTCGGAGTTTTTGTGTCTTTATTTTCTTTGTCTTTCTTTGGTGTTTTGGTGTCTTTAGATTCTTTCTCGTCTTTATCTTTCTGTAGTGTTTTTGTGTCTTCGTCTTTCTCGTTTTTGGTAATTTGTGTATTTGTTACTGAAGTATTTGCTTGATTTTGTTCTTTTCCATTCACTTCATCTTTATTTTGATTGGTTGTTTCAACAACATTATTTGTATTATTATTTTGTTGATTATTTTCAACTATAGGTGATTGTGCAGTGCTAATTTTACGATAAATAAACTTAGTAATTCCGTCACTCACAGAAGTTCTATAATGTTGGTACCCAGGAATTTTCACCGGTTGCCTTTCTGAAGCAGGGGTTTTAGCATCTTCCACAGCATCTTTAATAATATTTCCTTGATCATCTAGCCAGACAGTTACATAAAGAATTGGTAGTTCATATGACGCATCGTATTCTTCTTCATCATTATTATTTTGATCTGTTGTTACGGCTGTTGCATCTGTATTTTCATTATTATTTGTAGGTGCTGTCTGTGAAGTTTTTGGTGATGTTCCTTGATTTGCAGTATTTTCATCCGCATACACAGTTACGTTACTGTTAAATAAATAGAGTGCCAATGTTAATGCACTTGCTGTGCCATATCTTATAGTTTTCTTACTTAAATATGTTTGTATTAATTTCGAATTATTAGGTTTGATGTCTTTCATAGTTGTATGTGCCTCCCAAATTTTTGATTTAAATTAAAATTCGATATCATATGCCTATGATACTGATATTTACAGTGTGAGCATAATCGAACAAAATATACACAATACTTTATTTTATTTATAATATATCATGTATTTTAATTTTTTACAATTTAAAATTACCGAATAATACTAAAGACTTTTTATTACTTTCAACATTGAGATAACACTTTTATAACTGCATTAAAATCGTTGATTTCTCAGAGCTTTACTGACTAAACATTATAACTTTACTATATAGTGAGATATTTGACGATTTTTGTAATTACGATAATTTTAACTCATACCTAAAAAAGCTTCTCAAAAGTCTATTCAACTTTTGAGAAGCTTTTTAGTAATTTAAATTAAATATTTATATTGAAGTCTAAAATCAATAAAATACCTACATCATACCTGGCATTATGTCATAGCTAAAATATACTTGAATACATATATAAAAGCCTATTAAATCAGCGTTTTAACACTTCGGAAATACCATTATTTTTATTTTTGTACTCCGTTATGACCAAATTATGACCATTAGTTATTTACAAATTAAGTAACTAGTATCTTTATAAGTATGATTAAAAGTTAATCCTTTTTTTGATTTTTGATAATATACTTTTATTGATAGCGTTGTATCAATTTCTGAAATTGTATTTATAGAATATTCCTGCACTTCGTTATAATTAGATAATTTTTCTAAATTTTCGTTTTTACTTTTAGTAGGTTGATTTATAGGTAATATCAAACTTTGATTAGGAGTTAAAATATGATTTTTACATAATAGATTTAATACTTTTTCTAGACTTATATAATTATTATCTGCAGTTTCAAACATCGATTCAAATTTATACTGTTTATTATTAGTATAAATATTTTCTTCACAAATAATTTTAATAGCAGTAATAATACCAGGTACTTTACCAAAGTTTTTTATTTCTATATTTTCCGCCTTTATACGTTTACCTTCTTGATCTTTCTTTGTATTCAAAATAACATAAATTTGTGGTCTGAGATTATCTAATCTATTCAATAATGCTACAATAAAACTGCAAATAGAAAATATCACAGAACATATAGAAATTATAATAGTTGTCATCATTCATCATGCCCTTTTTCTTAAAAGAATACCATATATAAATTTAGTACCTACTCTTAAATTATGATACTATTAACCTATGTTGAAAGTTACTCAACATTTGGGGATTCATGAATCTCAGTTAGTTTTAAATCATAGTATAATTAAATGACGCTACTCATACTATGTTTATTTTTAATTTCAAATTCGACGTTTAAGCCATCATATACTACGTATGATGTTCTTTATTATGACTATATTTATAAAAATAATCTTAATTTCTTCAGAGAACGTTTTGTTCAGTCAACTTTTTTACATTTTGAAACGCACGTCACATTTATCTTTTACATATATTATTTTTTCACTGCAACACAGGACTTTTCTCAGAAGTAATTCCAAAGTTAATAAAAGTAAAAAGTTATATATAGACACTTATGTATACGAAACAGACACTTAGAGAAATTACACCAATTTTAAAATTATTACTATAGACTAAAGTTGTAAGTGCTTGGTTTAAAAATTTGATTACGGGAGTAGATAAGCTGTGAATTTAAGTAAAAGTATTGGATCGCTAGTTTTAAGTGCTATTGTAGTTTCTTCAGTTTCCCCTTTAGCAAATGCGAATGAAGTTCAAGAAAGTTCTCAAAAAGTAAACCAACCACAATATGTAAATGTTGATGGTGTTAAAATTAATCGAAATCCCGATTTACCTCAAAATCCTCAAGCTCAAGAACGAATCGGAGCAACAAAAGTAGCAAAAACAGCAATTAAATTTATAATAAATCATAAAAGCGATGCAAGAAAAGTAATTAAAAAAGTCGGTGGCAATAAAGCGGCTAACTTGTTTGATAAAGCTTATTCACCTATAGTGAAAGAATTGAAACCATTACTTAAATTGTCAGATGTACCAGCTCAAGCTGTTGGAGACGCTGCATATCGAGGAGCTTTAAATGCTGGTTTAAGTAAGGGAAATGCCGGGATAATATCAACAACTATTAAAGAATCAATATCATGGTTATTTTAAATGGAGTGAGCTAAATGTTAGAAGATAAAAACGATATTAGACTTTTATATCAATCAATTCAAGAATTAGCATCAGAAATGGGACAAAGCCAACTAAACACTAAAACTGTTAGTTTAATATTTTTAGAAATGGATTTAAAATATAGTGTTTTTGAGGAGGTTCAAGCTAATTTCCTTAAATATATCGCTCATAGAAATTCTAATGAAATTATGTATTTAGATTTAGTTAAAATAATTAATTCTGCACTGCCTACAGATAGAGAGTTATCATCGGTAATAATTAATCAGATAATTGTAGGTTTTGCTAATAATTATTATCCAATATTAAAGGAGATTGCTAGCAACATTATAAGTGAAGAAGGACATACAATCTATAAACATTTTAATCCTAAAAATTTAGATGATTAACAACAAGGCTCAGCATTAAATTGTTGAGCCTTTTAACTGCGGTCATTCATCATGAAAGATATCACATTTTACACCTTAAACTAAAAAATTACAGAAATATTTACTAATTGATGAAAATATAAATCAATAATTATTTATATATTCATCCACGTCAATAATAAAATTATTAACCATTAGAAAACAAAATTATGAAAAAGATTTTTATTTAGAAGGCTATGTTTACCCTGGTGGTTCCTATGATATACCTGTAAAAACTGGTGAATTTAGCCATTACATATCAATTAATATCGAAGAATCTGAACATTACACTGATGATGAATTTTTAGATTTTTATCAAATATGAGTATTTCCTTTAGAATGGAATTTATAAATAAAATTATTACAAAATTAAAGCAACAAATTGAAACATTATCTAAAAATAATCAAACTATAAAGTTCATTGATGTATATGAAATACAAGACAAATGGAAAGATGCGTTATATATTGATAATGATTTTGTGTTTACAGATTATAATGGTTATCCTTTGGTTATTAGAAAATTATCCACTTGGATTAATAGTATTATGTGATACACACAAACATTAATAAAGATATTTCAACGCACTCATTCCGTCACACGCATTGTGCATTACTTATTGAGGCTGGTGTACACATTAAAGAAATTCAAGAACGACTACGCCATAAAAATATCAATACCACAATGAACATCTACGCAAAGATTACAGAATCATATAAAAAAGACGCCTCCCAAAAGTTTAGCCAACTTATGGAAAACGTCTCAAAAGATTTATTTTAAATGTCCGAAAAGTTCAGCTGAACCTATCGGCATTTTATTTTTTAAATTTCTATGACCAAATTATGACCATTTAATTTTATAAATGCCTTTAAACCAACTCTTAAAAGCCTTATTACATCATACCTGGCATGCCACCCATTCCAGGTTGTTCATTATTTTCTGGCTCTGGAATACTAGCAACGACTGCTTCAGTTGTTAAGAACATAGCAGCTACACTTGCTGCATGTTGTAACGCTGAACGAGTTACTTTAGTTGGATCTACTATACCTTCTTCTAACATATTAACCCATTCATTTGTTGCTGCATTGAAACCAACGCCCGCTTCAGCATGTTTTAAACGTTCAACAATAATTGAACCCTCTAATCCTGCATTTTCAGCAATTTGTCTAACAGGTGCTTGTAATGCTTGTAAAACAATATTAACACCTGTTTCAACATCACCTTCTGCTTTAATTTCACTTACTTTTTGATATATATTGACTAACGCAGTTCCACCACCAGCAACGATACCTTCTTCCACCGCTGCACGTGTTGAATTTAATGCGTCTTCAATTCTTAGTTTACGTTCTTTCAGTTCTGTTTCACTTGCAGCCCCTACTTTGATAACAGCTACGCCACCAGCTAGTTTTGCTAAGCGTTCCTGTAATTTTTCTTTATCAAACTCTGAATCAGTTTCTTCAATTTGCGCTTTAATTTGACCTACACGAGCATCAATATTATTTTCATCACCATTACCATCTACGACTGTTGTGTGATCTTTAGTCACTTCAACTTTATTTGCAGTACCTAGCATATCAAGAGATGCATCTTTAAGTTCTAAACCTAAATCATCAGTAATGACTTGAGCACCAGTTAATATTGCTAGGTCTTCTAACATTGCTTTACGTCGATCACCAAATCCTGGAGCTTTAACTGCTACAGCAGTAAATGTTCCGCGCATACGGTTTAAAACAATATTAGTAAGCGCATCACCTTCTACTTCATCCGCAACAATTAAAATAGGTCGACTAGACTGCACAACTTGTTCTAATAATGGAAGAATATCTTGGAATGATGAAATTTTCTTATCCGTTACTAATATATATGGACGTTCTAATTCAGCTATCATTTTATCTGAGTCAGTTACCATATATGGTGATTGATAACCGCGATCAAATTGCATTCCTTCAACTACTTCTAATTCTGTATTAAATCCATTTGATTCTTCAATTGTGATAACGCCATCGTTACCTACTTTATCCATTGCTTCAGAAATGTAGCGTCCGATTTCTTCATCTGCTGCTGAAATAGCTCCAACTTGCGCTATCTCGTTCTTATTTTCAACCTTTTGAGAAATCTCATGAAGTGCTTCTATAGCCACTTGCACTGCTTTGTCAATACCTTGTCTTAAACCTACAGGATTTGCACCACTTGTAACATTCTTAAGACCTTCCTGAATCATTGATTGCGCTAATACTGTTGCTGTAGTAGTACCGTCCCCAGCAATTTCATTTGTTTTATTCGCAACTTCCTGCACTAATTTTGCACCCATATTCTCATATGGATCTTCTAACTCTATTTCCTTAGCAATTGTTACACCGTCGTTTGTAATTAAAGGTGTTGTATAATCCTTATCTAGAACAACATTTCGCCCTTTAGGTCCAATTGTAACCTTTACAGCGTTTGCTAATTTATCAACGCCACGTAACATTGCTTGACGTGCGTCTTCAGAGAATTTAAGATCTTTTGCCATAGTCTAAACAACCTCCACTTATTAAATCATTTAATTAATATTTAAAATTCGCACTTTATTCTATAATAGCTAATATATCTTCTTCATTTAAAATTAAATATGTTTTGTCGCCACGTTTCACTTCAGTACCTGCGTATTGTTGGAAGACGATTGTGTCACCTTCACTGACTTGAGGAGCAACTTGTGTGCCATTGTCTAATAAACGACCTTGTCCAACTGCAATGATCACACCTTCATTTGATTTTTCTTTAGCGCTATCTGTTAAAACGATGCCACTTTTAGTTGTTTGTTCTTGCTCTTTCTTCTCAATAATCACACGATTTCCTAATGGTTTAAGCATGATTGTTCCTCCTTCATTTACATGTGATTTAGCACTTTGATATATAGAGTGCTAATCTGTTTTTAATATTAATCAAAATTGGTCAATATATCAAGCAATAAGGACTATTAA
This sequence comes from Staphylococcus sp. HMSC34G04, assembly GCF_001838765.1. Classification (NCBI taxonomy): domain Bacteria; kingdom Bacillati; phylum Bacillota; class Bacilli; order Caryophanales; family Staphylococcaceae; genus Staphylococcus; species Staphylococcus sp. HMSC34G04. Next base: position 33,325 of record NZ_KV838772.1, on the reverse strand, counting down.
TTTTGTACTTATCCTTTATTTACGATAAAATATATAATATACATATATAGATGGAGGGAAATTATGAAAAGGTTATGGGTATCCCTATTAACCGTTCTATTCTACGGTTTAGCTCAAATATTACCTGGTTTGGTTTTAGGTAGCCATTTACTTGGAGATATGTCTAAAATGCAAACTGCCCAAACAATGATTATCATGCAAGTATCTATCTTCATCATCGCTGCATTGTTAATCATTTTCATGCAAGCAACCATTAAAAATCCTACTCAATTAGAACAAGGACATAAGGAACCTAAAAGATATATTCTCGCCTGGGTTCTATTAGGATTTTGTATTGTGATGATTTACCAATTCATTATCAGTATAATTTTATTTGCCATCAATGGAAGTCCGCAAAGAAGTCCAAACACAGAAAGGTTAATGGCTATTGCTAAGCAAATGCCGATATTTATCGTTTTAATATCCATCGTAGGTCCCATTTTAGAGGAATACGTTTTTCGTAAAGTTATCTTCGGAGAATTGTATAACTTTATAAAAGGATCACGTGTGGTAAGCTTTATCATTGCATCTGTAGTAAGCTCTCTAATATTCGCTTTAGCACATAATGACTTCAAATTTATACCAGTATATTTTGGAATGGGAGTCATTTTCTCACTTGCTTATGTTTATACAAAACGAATTGCAGTGCCAATAGGTATACACATGCTTATGAATGGTTCGGTTGTATTAGCTCAAGTTATAGGTGGAGATTCTATTAAAAAATTGCAAGAACAAGCAACATTTATATTCCATTTTATATTTTAAAAATAAAAGCATCTCATCATGTATAAATCAATTATCATACATGGCGAGATGCTTATTTTATTACCCTTTTCTTCTAAAGATATATAGTCCAGTGACTCCTAGAAAAATTCCAATTATTGCAATACTTAATGATAAAAGACTTCGATGCATTTTCTTTTTCTTATCATAATCTTTGGAGTGTTCGTCATTATTTGTTGTTATTTCATCTGCACTATGGTTTTTGAAGGCGCTGTGATTTTTATCTTCTTTATCTGTAGGTTTTTTAAGTTCTGGCATTGAGCCGATTTCTCCTGTAATTAAAGCTAAAACCTGATCGTCTAAATTTTCATAGTATTTACTAGAATTAAGTGGATTAAAATATTGAAATCTGAAATAGCTTGTCCCTTTTTGTAATGAATTTAAATATTCATTTCCTCTAAATGATTGCTTTCTAAACAAGCTATAAATGTCACTATCTGTCACCTTTCCATCTAATTGATTCAAATTTTTTACTTGATTAATCAAAAACGGATTGTACTTATAGGCACCCGTTGCTAATTGTCTAAATCTACTAATTAATGAATTGGTATTATCACTACTATTCATTCTATGTTCGATATTATTTTGAGATTTAAAAAAGCCATTTTTATTCCATATAAATTGATTTATATTATTTTGATTTCTATGACCTGAGCTAGAATTAATAATATTTTGTCGACGTTTATATGGTGCACCGTCTCCATTAATACGTGTATGATTAATATTATGGTCTATATTGTTTTGATTTGTTTGATTGTATTTAGGCCTTTGGGGTTGATTCGTATGACTTTGAGAAGGTCTATTTGTATTTCCTTTAGTGTTACTAGGTTTTTTTCCGGTATGTGAACCCTTACCTGAACTTGTATCAGAGTCTGAATCACTATCCGAGTCACTGTCTGAATCGGAATCACTATCGGAATCCGAGTCACTGTCTGCACCTGAGTCACTATCTGAGTCCGAATCGCTGTCTGAATCACTGTCTGCATCCGAGTCGCTGTCTGAATCTGAGTCACTATCTGAATCCGAGTCACTGTCTGAATCTGAGTCACTATCTGAGTCCGAATCGCTGTCTGAATCACTGTCTGCATTTGAGTCACTATCTGAGTCAGAGTCACTGTCTGAATCTGTGTTACTATCTGAGTCCGAATCACTATCTGAATCGGAATCACTGTCTGCACCTGAGTCACTACCTGAATCTGAGTCACCATCTGAATCTGAATCACTATCTAAATATGTGTCAATGTCTGAATCTGAATCACTATCTGAAACGATATCTGTGTCTAAATCATTATCCGAATTCATACTATTTCCTGTGCGACTAGTGTCATTCACTTCATTGATAGTATTGCTCTTAGCTGTATTCTTATCAATCTGGTCTTTAGAAAAATTAATGTCAATAGGATGACTACCCTCAGCATGTGCTTGGTGACTGAATAATGATGTAGTTACCATGAACGCAAAGCCCGTAAGCATAAATGAATGTTTAATGTTAAACTTTTTCATAGATTCAACCACCTCCCCATTACAATCTTTTGTTATTTCAAGTATATAAAAAAACTAAGCATTTTGCATTTAAATATGATTATTGAAAATTAATATTAATAAAGTTGAAACGTAAAAGTAACTATTTGTAAACAACAGAATTCATGAAATTTTTTATTTTAATTAGTACTTGATAATTAGATGTAAGCTAAAGCTTCACCCTAAGCCTAACAAAATTTCAAAATTTATGTTAGTTCAATATAGTTTTATGTATAGATTAACATGATTAAATTTTAGATATTTTAAATGAAATTTTGCCTTTAACTGGCAATTTTAGTATCTTATAACTAAAACGACAGGCGGGTGAATATATTGAAAATCCAAATACTTCAATTCAATGTAGAACGTGGAAATGTTGAAAAAAATATGCAAAATATCAAAACTAAGTTTAAGCAATATTTAGATAAAGATACCAGTGTCGTCGTGCTTCCAGAAATGTGGAATAACGGTTATGCTTTAGAAGAATTAAAACAAAAAGCTGATAAAAATCTTAAAGACAGTTCTCTCTTTATAAAAGATTTAGCACATACATTTAATGTGGATATCATTGCAGGTTCAGTTTCAAATATAAGAGAAAATCATATATATAATACTGCTTTTGCAATCAATAAAAACGGAGAATTGATTAATGAATATGACAAAATACATCTCGTGCCAATGTTAAGTGAACCAGACTTTTTATGTGGTGGACATGTAGTCCCTGAACCTTTTTATTTATCTGATCAAACACTTGTGACACAAATCATTTGTTATGACTTACGATTTCCAGAGATATTACGCTATCCAGCTAGAAAAGGTGCTAAAATTGCTTTTTATGTAGCACAGTGGCCTAACTCAAGACTAGATCATTGGTTATCATTACTAAAAGCGAGAGCAATCGAAAATGATATTTTTATTGTAGCTTGTAATAGTTGTGGTGATGATGGTCACACCAGTTATGCTGGAAATTCAATTGTCATTAATCCTAATGGTGAAATTTTAGGCCATTTAGATGATAAAGAAGGTGTACTAACAACACATATCGACATAGACTTAGTAGATCAACAAAGAGAATATATTCCAGTTTTCAAAAATCTAAAACCACATCTTTATAAATAGCATAGTTAAAGCCGTGAGCTTGGGAGAGACTCACGGCTTGATAACTTATTATTAAGGGAATGTTTTTACAGTTATTTTTTCAATCTATTTTTTGGGGATGTTATTAATTATGAAAAAATTTTAGTGAATTTATCTATTTAACATGATAAATTGAATGTTGTTTACGATAGTTTACATGCTAGAAATAATTACCTATTAAGGTAGCTAAGAATAATACGTAACACTGAGTCCAAGGAAACTACAGCTACTAGCAAATGCTTCTCACTTGCTTAGTTTATATTAGTAAATTATTAAGTTGGGATGGCTCAACAACTCACTAATAGTATTAATTATACGAAGAAAACAAAGTTACAAAAGTTACAATAGACTCATTCAAAAATTATTTTTTGAATTTATTAACTGTATCGATAATCCATTTTACTAAATCACCGATTGTAGAAATGATATCTGCTGCCATTATAACTTCACTCCTTTCGAATTAAGGTAATGGATACGAATGAATTTAACATTCACTCGACTAGATTAAGCAAATTTTTCAACTATCTTTCAATCACATCTCTGTGATATAAGTCTATTAAAACATGATTTTTCCATTTAAAGATTAAAATTTCGTAAATAGCAATATTTAGTACTCAACTGTAAAACTAAATATGATAAAATATCTAATAGCACTTAATTAAAACACTTAGGTATGTTTTTTTGACAGTTAGGCATGCTTTCTAAAAAATGTTGCGCAAAATAGTATAATGACACTTGAGGAGAGTAGAAGACAAGTGAAAATCATCGATAAAAAAATTGAGCAATTTGCTCAATATTTACAACGTAAAAATAACTTAGATCACATTGAGTTTCTAAAAGTTCGTTTAGGGATGCAAGTAGTTGCTGGTAATATTGAAAAAACAGTGGTTCTATATGGACTGTCTTATTTTTTTGATTTGCTCATTTTTACATTTTTAACTCATATTAGTTACTTTCTATTAAGAATATTTGCTCATGGTGCACATGCTAAAACAACTCTTCAATGTCATATACAAAATATTCTTTATTTTTTATTTTTACCTTGGCTAGTACTACACCTTCCTCTTAGTACAAATATATTTTATTTTTTAGCCATGATTAGTTTTTTATTAGTAATATCTTTTGCACCGGCTGCAACAAAGAAACAACCTATACCTAAACGTTTACTTAAGAAGAAAAAAGTACTCTCCATATTAAGTTTTATCGTAATCATAACAATCGCTTTAACACTAGAAGAAGTATTCAAAAAAAATGTTATCTTGGGTGTTGTAATAGAGTCTATTACACTTTTACCAATATTTTTTCCTAAGGAGGATTAACAAATATGAATTTATTAGGTGGCTTACTTTTAAAAATATTTTCAAACTTTATGGCAGTAATTGGTAACGCATCAAAATACAACCCTTGTAGTAATTATCTCGATGAGCCACAAGTGCCAGAAGAATTAACTAAACTAGATGAGTAGAATTTTGTAGAAAGAGTGTATTCAATGGGTAAACTTGACTTTTTACCATTTGCAGCTATACAAGTGTTTCTTTTGGTTTGGGTTACAAAAACTATTGCTAATATTAAATTTGTAGGAAAGGATTATATTTTCATTACTGGAATTATAATCCTTTCTGCAATATTATATAATGTTTATGCAAGCCAAGCACTTGTACTTGTAGTATTAATAATTATAATTTTCTTCTATTCAAAAGTAAGATGGTATTCTATTGTTATAGTGTTAATGAGCACTTTGTTGTCATATTTAACAAATTTTATTACAGTAGCTATCAGTTTATATACTGAAAATATAATACATAATATTTATTTTTATAATATCTTTCATTTTTCAATTTTTATCATTTTATCTTTAATTTTGGCACATTTATTTAAACACTTATTAATTAGGCTTAGGTATTCTTATTTATATTTAAGCAAAAGGTATTACATTATTATTTCTTTTGTATTAGCTATTGCTTTTATATACTTTTATATACTTCTATATAATTTCACAAACTAATTTACAAGAAAGTAATAGTTTGAACTTTTATGCTATTATTTTTGTTTCTATTACCGTACTTTTGAGTTTGGTTATATTATTGTTATCGGCTTTCGCACTACGTGAAATGAAATATAAACGTAAGCTACAAGAAATCGAAGCATATTATGAGTACACGTTACGTATAGAAAGCATTAACAATGAAATGCGTAAGTTCCGACATGATTATGTTAATATCCTCACCACTCTTTCAGATTACATAAGAGAAGATGATATGCCTGGATTACGCAAATATTTTGATGAACATATCGTCCCAATGAAAGATAAATTAAAAACTCGCTCTATTAAAATGAATGGTATTGAAAAATTGAAAGTGAGAGAAATTAAAGGGCTGATTACTACTAAAATTATTCAAGCTCAAGAAAAACGTATTCCAATTAGTATTGAGGTTCCTGATGAAATTGATCGTATCGATATGAATACTGTTGAGCTTAGTCGTATTATCGGTATTATAGTTGATAATGCTATTGAAGCTTCAGAAAATCTTGAAGAACCACTCATCAATATCGCATTCATTGATAATGATGAATCTGTCACTTTTATCGTTATGAATAAATGTAGTGATGATATTCCTAAAATTCATGAGTTATTTGAACAAGGTTTTTCTACCAAAGGCGATAATCGCGGTTTAGGTTTATCAACTTTAAAAGAACTGACAGACTCAAACGAGAATGTTTTATTAGATACTGTCATCGAAAATGGTTACTTTGTACAAAAAGTAGAAATAAATAATAAGGAATCATAAGGATGTGTAGAATTAAATGAAAATTTTTGTTTGTGAAGATGACCAAAGACAAAGAGAACATATGGTATCAATCATTAAAAACTACATAATGATTGAAGAAAAGCCAATGGAGTTAACTTTAGCAACAAATGATCCTTATGAGGTCTTAGAGCAATCAAAAGAACTTAATGACATTGGTTGTTACTTCCTTGATATTCAATTAGAAGCTGATATGAACGGTATTAAATTAGCCAGTGAAATTCGTAAACATGATCCTGTTGGTAATATTATATTTGTAACCAGTCACAGTGAACTGACTTATTTGACGTTTGTTTATAAAGTGGCTGCTATGGATTTTATTTTTAAGGATGATCCATCTGAATTAAAAATGAGAATCATAGATTGTCTTGAAACAGCACATACACGACTCAAATTATTATCTAAAGAAAGTAATGTAGATACGATTGAGTTAAAACGTGGAAGTAATTCAGTATACGTTCAATATGATGATATTATGTTTTTTGAATCATCTACGAAATCTCATAGACTCATCGCACATCTTGATAATCGACAAATTGAATTTTATGGAAATTTAAAGGAATTAGCACAGCTTGATGAACGTTTCTTTAGATGTCATAACAGTTTTGTAATAAACAGGCATAATATTGAATCTATTGATTCAAAAGAACGTATTGTTTACTTTAAGAATGGCGAAAATTGTTTCGCTTCAGTACGTAATGTTAAAAAAATATAATGTAACACCCACCTTTACGATATGAAGTTGTAAAGGTGGGTGTTTGACTTATTTCTTATGTTTTTAATCAATAATAGTCTTTTATATCTTCTTTTGTTGGCAAACTTTCAATAGCACCATGTTTCGTTGTTGTAAGTGCTGCAACACGATTACTAAACGCTAGTATATCCTTTCCCTTTTCCTTAAATAAATCTTTACATTCAGAATGCCGAGCCTGGAGTATGCAATAAATAATAGCACCTATAAATGCGTCACCAGCACCAGTTGTATCAATTGCTTGAACTTGATACCCCTCATGATGAATACGATAATCATCTTTGGTAAAAATAGTGGCACCTTGTGCTCCTTGCGTATAAATCACTACATTAACTTGACCTCTAAATAAAGATTGAATTGCTTCATCTTCATTCTTCTTACCAGTAATAAATAATAATTCTTCATCAGATATTTTAACAATATGTGCTTTAGGTATGAACGCATTAATTGTACGTTGACATTCGAGTTTATCTTCCCATAAAGGTAAGCGTACATTAGGATCAAAAACAATGGTACCACCTACTGACTCGAATTTTTCAATCATTTTCTCATGGGCATATTTCATGTCACTCTCTATTAAATCTACAGAACAAAAATGTAAAATATCGTCTTGAAATACTTGAATATTATCAATATTTTCAGGTTGATATAACATATCTGCAGAAGGTTTACGATAAAATGAGAAATCTCTTTGACCATCATCTTGAAGGCTAACAAATGCCAACGCAGTATTTGCTTTATTAGTTCGCTTAATATATTGCGTACCTACGCCAAGTTGTTCAATTGTTTCTACAATGATATCACCAAACGCGTCATTTCCTAGCTGTGTTATCATTTCTGATTTTCCACCTAATTTACTTACTGTAGCCGCTACATTACACGGTGCGCCTCCAACTTGTCGACTAAATTGTTCAACATCTTTTAATTTTGAATGTGTTACGTGTGGTATGAAATCAATTAATGCCTCTCCAATGGCAAATAGACGTCTCATTATAAATCACCCTTTTAATTCATATTTAGTGAATTTTAAATATACTTGACCAGATTCAGTCGAAGCTTTTATACCAGTAGCATCCTCATTTGGGAAAATACGTGAGGTTAAAACACGCTCACCATCATTACAAAATATTTCGATACTAGATGTATCTACAAAAATTTGTAACTGTTTTAATGGTGAGTCTAAAATGGTAGAACGCGTTGTTCCATCGACATTTGATGGTAGTTTCCCACTATCGGTACGATCTAAAGTGAGTTTATTTTCGTGTTTATTATAAGTAATCAGTGTAGATTCAGATCGAGAGCTACGCAATTCAAAATATATTTCTGAAGCATCATTTTCTAATATATCTATAATCATCTCATACTGTTTACCCTCATATGGATGTAATTTACGTTTGAATTTATTAGCATATCCCAAAGCTGTTTCTTTATTTGTTCTTAAATCTTCTAACTGCTTAAAAGGTCGTTGCTTAAGTTTTCCATTTTCAATAGTCAGTACTCGAGGAATAGTAAGACAATGTGCCCACCCCTCTTTATCTGTAGGATACTCTGTATCTGGAAGTCCCATCCATCCTATTAAAATGCGTTGTCCATCTGCATCAATAAACGTTTGTGGCGCATAGAAATCAAAACCATTATCCAATTCTTGAAAACTTTCATGATCGAAAAATAGATTATTAAAGTTTAAATCTCCTATCATAAACCCTGATTGATAGATATTTCTAAATTTATCTCCTTCAGCTTCAACACCTTGTGGACACATGAGTATGACATCTTTATTGCCTAGTCTAAAATAATCAGGGCACTCCCACATATAACCAAATTGTGTCAGATTAGTTTTAATCTCACCCTCAAAATGCCAATCAACAACATCTTGACTACGATATAAAAGTAAACGACCCATCTCATTTTCATTTTGAGCACCTAGAATAGCGTACAGTTGATTATTTTTTTCAAATACCTTGGGATCCCTGAAATGACTTGTATAGCCTTCAGGTTGTCCATAAATCACAGGTTTAGGAAACTTCTCTATTTTTCCGTCTTTGTTCATTCTGGCAATCATTTGACTGGAAATTCTATTCCAATGTTGGTCACGGTGATTACCTGTATACATATAATAAAGGTGATTTTGATATTCAAAAGCACTTCCACTGTATACGCCATGACTATCATACTTAGTATCAGGTTTAAGAAGTGTTCCTTGAGGCTCAAAATGTAATAAATCTTTGCTTTTATAATTAAACCAATATTTTAAACCGTGCACAGCACCTAACGGAAACCATTGATGTGAAATATAGTAGTATCCTTTATAATAAATGAGTCCGTTTGGATCATTCAATAAACCCATTTCAGGTTGGATATGAAATGTTTGTCTATATAAAGATGTATCCACTTGGTGTTTCAGTTGCTCAAGATATGTTTCATCAACATCCTCAATACGTTGGTATCTCTCTTCACGAGTCCACTCCACTATGTTCTACCTCCTACTAAAACTATTTATATATTAATAACTCTATTATTCTAACATATCGATTAAGACAAATATGTTAATAATGTCACTTTTTGACATGTTTAAATTCAGGCCTATTAATATCCAATTGATACCAGTCAACATATAATTAATTATTTCATTTAACTATGTTTTCACAATAATTATATCAATTTGATTAGCAATTATCATTATATGTGGTATCGGTTCCATTTTAACTAAAACAAGCTTGTTGTGCATGTTAATTCAAATGGATAGGAATTTTTATTTTTAATGCTGTTTGTTCACCTTTTAATAGTTGGTTAATTTCTTTTAATGCTTGCTCTCCTGCTTCAAAGTAATTATAGCTAACCGTTTGAATGACAGGTGATACTATTTGAGTCATAGGGTCTCCACCAAATCCATATATTGAACAATTGTAAAACCTTTGTTGATGATCAGAGCAATATTTATGGATTGCAAAAGCAATGGTATCAGTTGCTCCAACTATCGCATCAGCATGATGTACTCTTTTAAGTTGCTGACTTACATCTTTAAAAGCTTGTTCATGCTTAAATGTTGTCTCATAAATTTTCGGACTTATGTGATAGTCATTCAACGCTTGAATAACTCCCAGCTTACGTTGAACACCAACTGCAATATCTTCTTCACTTACACCAAAGAAATGTACATTTCGACATCCTTTTTCACCAATGAGTACTCCAATTTTATATCCAGCTTCATAATCATCGTGATATATACTATATAGTTGATCATGTTCTTGTCCCACTATAATGACAGGAACATCTATTTTCTCAATGACTTCAATATGTGCTTCAGTAATATGTGTTGCCATTAGCACGATTCCATCAACTTTACTACGTGATAATGTTTTTAGTGCCGAAATTTCACCGTCTATTTCTAATCCTGTGTAATTTAATAATAACTGATATCGATGTTTATTACATTGGTGTACCAAGCCCTTAATTGTTTCATCAACAGCGTATGAATTCATACGTGGAATAATTGCTCCAATCAAATTGGTACGTCGAGCTCTTAAGCTTTGTGCAAATTGATTAGGTTGATAATTATTTTCTTCTATTATTTTAGTTATTTTTTCTTTTGTTGCTGGACTTACAGATCCATTATTTAAAAAGCGTGAAACAGTACTTTTCGATACTCCAGCTAGTTTTGCTATATCTGATATATTTTTCATAAAAAATCACCTATCACGTCATCAATCATTCCTTTTTATTTTATCATATGAACCAACGCTTTAAATAGTTGAAATTATTGTTTAGAATACGATTAAATAAATTGACGTGTTAGGTGATTGTCATTTATATAATTTTAAAACTTAATATGACGATTAAACTTATTTAGCTCTCCATAGAAATATGCTTTCTCACCGTGTACTATAACATCGAGTCCGGTTTTATCTTCTTCTTGAGTTGTAGCTAAAGGAGTAAAAATTTTAATAAATCTAGCAATCAAAAATGTGACTATTGCGCTAAAAACGACAGTCGCAATTGCCGCGCCAAGTTGAATGACTACTATTTTAAAATCACCTGTATAGATAAAACCATTCTGCACCGCACTATTAATTTGATGTGATTGAAAAACTCCTGTAAACACAGCTCCTAAGATACCACCTACACCATGAATACCAAATGCATCAAGTGCATCATTATATTGGAGTTTTACTTTGATTAAATTTATAACGATATAGCAACCTATGCCACCAATTATTGCAATAATCATAGCACTCATATAGCTGACGTATCCTGCTGCTGGTGTAATAGCGACAAGACCAGAGAGTGCTCCAGATAAAAGACCTAGTAAACTTGTAGTCTTTTTCAAGATATATTCAAAGATTAACCAACCGAAAGCACCTGCACTTGCACCAATAACTGTATTCACAAACGATATCATGGCTATGTGATCAAGTGTAAATGCACTGCCCACATTAAATCCATACCATCCTAACCATACTAATATACCACCTATAAGTGTAATTAATAGATTATGGGGAGTATGTTTTTCTTTCTTTTTACCTATACCTATCATTATCCCAAGAACCAAACCAGATACACCTGATGTTATATGAACTACTGTTCCACCCGCATAATCTATTGCTCCAATTTTACTAATCCAACCACCACCCCATACCCAGTGGGCAACAGGGCTATAAATTAATAGAACCCATAAACTCACAAAAATCAGATAAGGAATGAATCTCATTTTCTCGGCTATCGAACCTGATAAAATAGATACCGCAATTGTACAAAACATCATTTGAAACAACATAAATAATGAGAGAGGGATATGAGTACTCAAAGTTTTTGAAGTTTCAAAACCAACATGATGAAGACCCAAAAATTTCAAACCACCTATCCATTGATTACCTCCATCAAAACTTAAAGAGAAACCAATCATTATCCATATAAATGTGACAATGACAATGGCAACCATACTTTGCATTACAGTATTTAAAGCATTTTTTGATTGTACGAGTCCCCCATAAAAAAGGCTTAAACCTGGTGTCATTAACCATACTAATAGAGTACATAAAAATAGAAATATTGTATCATTCATATTCATACTTACCACTTCCTTTAAAAACATCATAATGAGTGTTTTTTTAAAAAGCAAAATTAGGTAAGGTCATGTTACACAGTATGTCACTTTAAGTTACATTTTATATATAAGCGTAGTACAAAAAACATATTACTTTCGTTACACCATGTTAGTAATGAGTATAATTAAAAGATAATCTTGATTTAGTTATCTCATTACAATAATAAATAAGCCTGGGACAATGATTGTTGTCTCAGGCTATCATAATTCTACTAACGAATTTCATTAAATTAAAAACAGTCTTCAAGTTTAGCTCTTTCTTTCAACGATATAGCTAATGGCTACTTAATTTAACTTTTTTCTCGTCAATCTAATCTATAATTAAATTTGCTTAATTTTCTATCCTTAAAAAATCTTTTTATCAACTTTATAATTATAAGTTTTTATGCCTTTTGAATGGTAATCGTCCATGATGCATCATCAAGTTGCTCATAGTTTGTAACTGGATATCCATTTTCTGCAGCCCAATTAGGTAATGCTTCGGTAGCCTGGGTGCAATCGAAATCGATTTTCAATTCATCCCCTTGATTTAAATCATTCATTTTCTTTTGTGCTTCTATTAAAGGAAATGGACAAACCATCCCTACTGTTCCTAATTCGTATACCATTGATATACCTCCTCATTCACTTTATCTAATGTCACATTTGAATAACCAATATTAGCTTTGAGATACTTGTTGTAACTTTTTCATAGGTTTTACAAAAATAAAATAACTCATAAACCAAACACCAATAATCATAGAGGCTAAAGCAATCCATCCTTGCCAACTCATTGTAGCTGTCTCTACTAGACCATTACCGATAGAGCAACCACCTGCAACTGAAGCACCAAATCCCATAAATATGCCACCAAGCGCACTATTGCGAATTGTCTTAATATCTGGCAATCTCCATCTAAATTCTTTAGACCCTTTTGCAGCTATATAAGAACCTATGAATATACCTAGTACCAAAAGCACACCCCAATCAATAAATTTTAAATCTCCTGAAATAAGATAATTTACAAGATTTGCAGATGGTGTTGTTATACCTAAGCCACCCATTCTCCCAGTAGATTCACTCATAGGCCAAGCAAGTAAAGCAATAAAACCTATTGCAATACCAGCAACAAATGGATGATATCTTTTTTCAAATAGATAATGTCTAATACCACTATATTTTTGTTTAAGTTGGGGCACCATTATTTTAGGCTTTCGAGTTGTTTTTACAACTAAAAATATTGTAATTACAGTTAATAACGTGACGAGAATCCATTGTGGTATACCAGTTGTACTTGTCATACTTGTGCTGACTTGTGTCGGTTTATTTATTTGATTCATTATTGGAAGAAGTACCCCAGTTTTAGTTACGGCTGAAGTCAATGCATAAAATATTAATGCCACCCAACTTCCAATTAACCCTTCACCAGCCCTATACCAAGTTCCAGTCGCGCATCCTCCAGCTAATACTATTCCTATTCCAAAAACGAAGGATCCCAAAATAGTTCCTATAACTGGAAATGTTTCTGCTGGAACCTCAATAATATTTAAGTTCTTTAGAATAAGTAAACCAATACTTTGGACTGTAATAGCAATAAGCAATGCATAAAACATTTTGTTACTTTTTTGAACGTACATATCTCTAAATCCACCAGCTAAACAAAATCTTGTTCTCTGCATTACAAATCCTAGCAATATGCCAACGACTAGTCCGCTTATAATTGTCCAAACCATTTTATCACCTTTTTCCGATATAAATACTAAGGTATTATAGTAGAAAGGACAATATTTTGCAAATTCTTAATTTTCTTTATTATTTTTTAATATAAATATTTTGTGAGTTTGTTTAAGTCATTTTTAGATAAGTTACTAAATTTATACCACTCTCGATCAGAATAATAAATAAACAATTTATTTCCTAATAAACCTTTAGATATTCTATACCGCACAATGCTAGAGAGTTCGAATTGGATATTGAATGGATTATTGTTTTGATTATATGCCTGAAACTCCAACTTATTTTCACGTATCAACAATATACCAGGAACTGTCATTATTCTGGGAATATGTGGTTTGAAATTACAATTTATTTCTTGAGTCACTTGTTTCAATCTCCCATTTCAATAAATATCAACTTACAATTTTTGCTAAAAAAGTTTCGTATTTATAATCTATTGTAACTGTTTAATATAAAAAAAGCACTCTCAATTGAGAGTACTATGTTAAAGTGCTTTTTATTAATTATTTACTATAATTTTTCATGAAGAACAATAATGATTGTAACTCTATACCAAAATCAATATGATGTACTTGGACATCTTGGGGTGTTTTAATTCGACGTGGTGTAAAGTTTAGTATACCTTTAACACCGGCTTTCACAAGTTCATCAGCTACTTGTTGTGCTACATTATCTGGTGTTGTTAAAATGACTACATCAATATCTTCTGATTCTAATGTCGTTTTGATATCATCGCTATGTTTTACCACAACGTCACCGATATTTTCACCTATAATATCTGATCTAATATCAAAAGCTTCAGTTATTGTCATCTCATCATGTATTGAAAAGTTATATGTAAGTAATGCACGCCCTAAATTACCGATACCTATAATGGCAATTTTAATTTGATCGCTCTCACTTAATTCTGATTTAAAGAATTCAAGCATACTATCTATATTATATCCATATCCTTTTTTTCCTAATTCACCAAAGTATGAAAAGTCTCTTCTTATTGTAGCTGAATCAATTTGTAGTGCTTCACTTATTGTTTTAGAATTAACACGATCTATACCTTTACCTTTCAAAATACTGACAAATCTGTAATATAAAGGTAAACGTTTTAATGTAGCGCGAGGAATTTTAAAATCATCTGACATATATCTAACCCCCTTTTTCGCGTATATTATGCATGTATCTTTAAAATCAGTAAATGAGTTAAAACATATGTTGAATGTCATCTCATAATACAAATAATTGTCTACAACGAATACTTAAACATTATACATTATTAATTTTTAAAAATAAATATCCTAGTTTCATGTGTTCTATGAATACTGTAGAATAGAGGTAATTGAGTTTAACATCATTTCAAGACAACGTACACAATTTATTTTTCTATTTAAAATTCGATAATATAGAATTAACAAAAATTTAAATATTTAAAAACAAATACTTTATATATAGTTTAAACCTATTTCAAATACATAGAAAGGTGAGAATCGAATGATACTTTTACAACTTAATGACATCTCCAAATCGTTCGATGGTGAAGATATCTTCACAGATGTTAATTTTGAGGTGAAAACTGGCGAAAGAATCGGCGTAGTAGGCCGTAATGGAGCTGGTAAATCGACATTAATGAAAATCATAGCAGGTGTCGAAAATTACGATAGTGGTCATATATCAAAAATCAAAAATTTAACAATGAGTTATTTAACTCAGCAAATGACACTCAATTCAGAAGCTACTGTCTTTGAAGAAATGTCTAAGCCCTTTGAACACATTAAAAAAATTGAAAATTTAATTAAGGATGAAACAGATTGGCTTGCACGAAATGGACAAGATTATGAATCCGATGAATATCAATCACATATTGAAAAATATGAAACTTTAACTAATCGTTATGAGCAATTAGATGGTTATCAATATGAAAGTAAAATTAAAACAGTACTGCACGGGCTTAACTTTACAGAAAACGATTTCAACAAGCCTATTAATGATTTTAGTGGTGGTCAAAAAACGCGTCTTTCTCTTGCTCAAATGTTACTTAAAGAACCCGATCTACTCCTTCTTGATGAACCAACTAACCATCTAGACATGGAAACAACCAAGTGGTTAGAGGATTACTTAAAGTACTTTAAAGGAGCAATTGTGATTATCAGTCATGATAGATATTTTTTAGATAAAATTGTAACTCAAGTTTATGATGTTGCTCTAGGAAATGTAAAACACTATGTAGGAAACTATGAGCAATTTATAAAGCAACGTAATCAGTATTACGAAAAGCGCATGCAAGAATTTGAAAAGCAACAAGAAGAAATCAAGCGTTTAGAAACCTTTGTAGAAAAAAATATTACTCGTGCATCTACAAGTGGCATGGCTAAGAGTAGACGTAAAACATTGGAAAAAATGGAACGTATTGATAAACCTATGATAGATGCTAGAAGTGCAAATATACAATTTGGCTTCGACCGTAATACTGGTAATGATGTGATGCATATTCATGATTTAAAGATTGGTTACGACTCACCTATTACACGACCTATAAACCTCGAAGTCTTTAAAGGGGATCATATAGCTATCATTGGGCCAAATGGTGTTGGTAAAACAACATTGATAAAAACAATTGCTGAAAAACATCCAAAACTAGGTGGTCAAATTATCTTTGGTGCTAATTTACAAATTGGATACTATGATCAAAAACAAGCTGAATTTAAATCAAATAAAACCATTCTCGATTATGTTTGGGATCAATATCCACACATGAATGAAAAAGATGTACGTGCAGTATTGGGGCGTTTCTTGTTCGTTCAAGAAGACGTTAAAAAAATTATCAATGACTTATCCGGCGGAGAAAAAGCACGATTACAATTAGCACTTTTAATGTTACAACGTGATAATGTTCTTATCTTAGATGAACCGACTAACCATTTAGATATTGATTCTAAAGAAATGCTTGAACAAGCATTGAAAGATTTTGAAGGCACGATTATTTTTGTATCACATGATCGTTATTTTATTAACCAACTTGCAAATAAAGTTTTTGATTTAAACCGTAATGGTGGCCAAATGTATTTAGGAGATTATCAGTATTATATTGAGAAAACTGAAGAAGCTATTGCTATCAAAGCACATGAAACAGAAATTCAAAATAATTTTGAAAATAAAGAGATAAATCAAGACGCAAATACTTCAACCTATTTCAGTCAAAAACAACAAAAAAGACAACAACGTAAATTAGAAAGACAAATTGAACATTGTGAAAGACAAATCGAAGAATTAGAATCACAAATATCACATATCGAAGAACAGTTAACACAGCCTGAAGTATTTAACGACCCTCTAAAAGCTAGTAAATTTGCCAATCAAAAATCCGAAACCGAACAAAAATTAGAACAAATAATGTTAGAATGGGAAAAATTACAAGAAAAGCTCTAATTTCCAACATAATGACAAGACACCTAAAAGTCGAATATATGACTTTTCGGTGTCTTTTAGTATGTTTTTACACAAATATTATTAACAGCATGAATTACTTTCATAATCAATATCCACAGAGTTATCCTATTTATCCACAAGTAAATTAACACTTTTATGTTTTGAAATTAACTTATTTATTTACATATCCACAAACAACTTCACTACTTACCCACAACTTACTCACATTTTGTTGATAAGTACGCACGTTCCCTATTGACAACTTATTTTCCATTTTTAATTGTTTCAGATATTCATTTATGAAATAATTTATTGAGAAAGATAAAGGAGAACTAAACTTCATGACGAACAATCAAACCTTAGTACTAATTATATTAACTTTCATCATCCTAATTACACTTGTAAATGTAATTATATCTATAATAGAGAGACGTAAACAGATTGCTAAAATAAATACTTTATGGGATAACAAATTAAAATTAGAAAGTTTTATACGTCCTAATTCACGATTCGATGCCCAATACCGTACTTACCGTGATCATTATAATAAGCAGTCATTTATCGACGATAAGACTTGGTCAGACCTAAATATGGATACGTTATTTCATAAAATTAATTTTAATTTCACTGCAATTGGTGAAATGCGACTATATGCAACTTTAAGAGGTATGTTTAAGGTAAATCAAACCTCATTGATAAACATGTTTAAAGATAATAAAGTATTTCGTTTAAATGTATCTTACATTCTTTCTAAAATTGGTAAAAATGTATACCCTTTGTTTCCAGATCAAATGTTACCCTCTAAGCGTAATATTTTATTAATGTTTTGTCCGTTGTTACCATTTATTGGGTTTGCATTCATTTTTTTAATTCCTTCAAAAGGTATATTAATATGTCTTACTTTTATGATTTTAAATGCAATATTATCTTTCAAACTAAAAAAATCTTATGACCAAGATTTAAAATCAGTTTTTTATACTGCTAATGTTATAAAGCAAAGTCAAGCTTTAAGTAAGATTGAGAGCACGCCAGCGATAAGTGTTGATTTTACTCATTTTAAAGCTTCACGTCGTTTTAGCGGTTTATTAGCTAGATTAGAATCACAAGATATGGTGAGTAGCATAATTATGTTTATTAAATTAGTATTCATGATAGATTATGTTTTATTTCATTTAATACAACGTAGCTACTTTAAGTATCAAGAAGAAGTTATGGCATGTTATGACTATATAAGTATATTAGATAATCATTACTCTATAGCTATGTATCAACATACTTTGACACATTATTGTTATCCTAAAATCAATAACAATATTAATGGCCTTCAAATGAAATCAATCATTCATCCTCTGCTAGATGAAGAAAATGCGATTGCTAACACCATTGACATTTCAAATCATATATTACTCACAGGCTCTAATGCATCAGGAAAATCTACATTTATGAAAGCAGTTGCACTAAATTTGATTTTAGCTCAATCGATACAAACTGCAACAGCTTACTCATTTATTTATCAACCTGGCTATGTAATGACTTCAATGGCAAATGCGGATGACGTTTTAAGTGGTGACAGTTATTTCATGTCAGAACTTAAGTCTATTCGTAGATTATTTAACACTTATCAGTGCAATAAGATATATTGTTTTATAGATGAGATTTTTAAAGGAACGAATACAACCGAACGTATTGCCGCTTCTGAATCAGTATTATCGTATTTAGATAATCAAAAAGCATATCAGGTTATCGCTGCGACACATGATGTTGAACTATCAATATTATTAGAAAATACATATAATAATTATCATTTTAATGAATCTATTCAAGAAAATAGCATATTTTTCGATTACAAAATTAAACCTGGTAAAGCCAATACACGTAATGCAATTGAATTACTGCGTATTACACAGTTTCCTATCGATATTTATCAGCGTGCTCAACAAAATATTCGAAACCTCTAGAATTAATTAGTTTAATATTTATAAAAAAGTTAAGCGCCTATCTAAAAGTAGTCACTCTTAGATAGGCGCTTTGAAATATTATTTAAACAGAAAAAGTTTCAATATCAATATTATTTTGTCCATTTAAGGCTAAATCGCCACGCAAACCAGCTTGATATAAATAATATCCAGCAGCACCAATCATCGCTGCATTATCAGTGCAAAGAACAGGACTTGGAATAGTAAGGTGTATGCCTTCTTTTTTACATGCTTCACTTAGTGCAGCTCTTAATCCTTTATTACTAGCAACACCACCTGCAACAATTAAGCGATTAACATGATAGGTTTTACAAGCATGAATAGCTTTATGTGTTAAAACTTCTACAACGCTATTTTGGAAACTTGTTGCAACATCTTCAGCTACAATTTCAATATTTTTCTGTCTTAAATTGTGCAGTTTATTTATTACAGCACTTTTAAGACCACTAAAACTAAAATCATAACTATCTTTTTCGAGCCAAACTCTTGGAAAATCGTATATATCTTTACCTTTAGCTGCTAATCGATCAATATGCGGTCCACCAGGATAAGGTAAATTGATTGTTCGAGCAACTTTATCATAAGCTTCCCCTACTGCATCATCTCTCGTTTCACCAATCACTTCGAAATCTAAATGATTTTTCATATATACCAGTTCAGTATGACCACCAGATACAATCAATGATATAAGTGGAAACGTTAACGGTTGTTCTAAGTGATTGGCATAAATATGACCAGCAATATGATGTACTGGAATAATAGGCTTATCATAAGCAAATGCCAAAGCTTTAGCCGCATTAATACCAATTAATAAAGCTCCTATTAATCCAGGGCCTTGTGTAACTGCAATAGCGTCAATGTCTTCCATTTTCACTTTTGCACTCACTAATGATTCATCTATAGTTGCTGTTATCCCCTCAACATGATGTCTACTAGCAACTTCAGGTACAACACCACCAAAACGTTTGTGACTATCTATTTGACTTAAAACAGTATTAGATAAAAGTTCAGTACCATTCTTTACTACACTTACACTCGTTTCATCACAACTTGTTTCTATTGCTAAGATTAATGTATTATTTGTCATTTCAAATTCACCCACATGACTAATGCGTCCTCGCCTTCTCCATAATAATTCTTTCTTTTACCACCATTTTGAAATCCTAAATTTCTATAAACATGTTGTGCAACATCATTATCTATTCTTACTTCTAAACTCATCACATCACAAGAAAAACGTGCATAGTTCATTGCATATTTAAGTAAAAGTTGACCAAGACCATAGCCTCTAAATGCCTTTGATATAGCTATCGTTGTAATTTGTGCTTGATCAACGACTAACCATAAACCAACATATCCAATTATTTTGTCCCTAAATTCTATCACAAAATATGTTGCAAATTCGTTGTTTTCTATTTCATAATAAAATGCATCGATTGACCACGAACTGTGTGAGAAACTATTTCTTTCTATATCAAAAACTTTAGGTACATCTTCCACACTCATTTTCCTAATATTCAATTGTTCTCTTGTTGGTTTAACCAATTTCGTTCCGCCTCTGATAATTTATGGTATTTAGGAGTAAATGAATGTATATTTTCTGGTTTTTGAATTAATTGCTTCATACTTGAAGCTTTTGGTAACTGTTCTATGATATCACTGTCTAATAAATGTTTTATTTTTTCGGTATGATATCCTACAAACACATAAGGTTGGTTTAGTTGATGAAGTTTTTCAATAAGTTCAAAAATAGGTATATAAGTATCATCAATAATGGTTATTAATTCATTGTCTTGATATTGATAAACACCTGCATAAACTGCTTCTCTTCTAGCATCAAAAATAGGTACTAACAACTTCGTACTGTCTTTGACTGTGCTAGCAAGTGCTTTAAGTGATGAGACACCATATAAGTTAGTATTTAATGCATACGCTAATGTTTTAGCAACAGTAACCCCTATTCTAAGACCGGTATATGAACCTGGACCTTCCGCTACCACGATATCAGTTATTTCTGTTTTATTTAATTTACTTTCTGAAAGAATTTCTGCTATTTCAGGCATGAGTTGCACTGAATGATTCTTTTTGATATCAGTTGTTTTTTCAGCAATCACTTCATTATCTTTCATAATAGCTACTGATAAAGGTTGGTTTGACGTATCAATTAGAAGATAGTTCATTTAAAATTGCCTCCTTTACTAATGCATAATGTTGTCCATGTGTTTCAATAGATACTTGTCTCTCATTCGCATTTTTGACATTTATATTAATCGTTAAGTGATTAGGAGGAAGGAAATCTTTGATAAATTTACTCCATTCTATAACTATGATGGCATTGTCTTCAAAATATTCATCGAAACCTAAATCATCTTCCTCACCTTCAAGTCGATAACAGTCCATATGATGTAATCGTATGCTTGAACCTGTATAAGATTTGATTATATTAAATGTTGGTGAGTTTATCGTTCTTTTAACACCTAACGCTTTTCCTATAAATTGTGTTAATGTAGTTTTCCCTGCTCCTAGGTCACCATTTAGTAAAATCAAGTCCTTAGCACTTAAATGTTTTACAAGTATTTGAGCAAATTTATCCATTTCATTTAAATTGTGAATAGTTATCAATTTTTACTCTCCTATATATGATTATTTAAAATCAATTTATCTCTATATTTAAAGATATATATACATTTCTACGTGGTTTATTAACTTAATCATTGTAACAAATTTTAATTCAAATTTCTTCGTAAAATATTTAAGCTTGTCCTCTATAAATTTTTAGAAAATTCTAAATTTATTATTGACACAATTCATCACATGTAGTAAATTGAATTTATCAAATTTTAAAACAATTCAAACTATTAAGAATAAATGACCATTCAACGAAAGGAGTATAATAAAATGACTTATCTATCTACGCTAGACCTACCAACAACTCAACAAGCTATTATCATTTTATTATACTCGTAAGGACTCGAACTTTAGAAAGGTTTTAACTTCTAAATGTTTAAGTCCTATTTCTAGTTGGATGGGACTTAACAACGTCCCAATATTCATTGGGACGTTTTTTTATTTTCTAAATAATTATATGGGGGAATGATATATGCGAAGTGATATGATCAAAAAAGGAGATCACCAAGCTCCTGCAAGAAGTCTTTTACATGCGACTGGCGCTCTTAAACAACCTACAGATATGAATAAACCTTTCGTAGCAATTTGTAACTCTTATATTGATATTGTTCCTGGGCACGTTCATTTAAGAGAATTAGCAGACATCGCAAAGGAAGCTATTAGAGAAGCAGGTGCTATCCCATTCGAATTTAATACGATTGGTGTTGACGATGGAATAGCTATGGGACATATTGGCATGAGATATTCCTTACCTTCAAGAGAAATTATCGCAGATGCAGCTGAAACAGTTATTAACGCTCATTGGTTTGATGGTGTATTTTACATTCCTAATTGCGATAAAATTACGCCAGGAATGTTACTCGCAGCAGTTAGAACAAATGTACCAGCTATCTTTTGCTCAGGAGGCCCAATGAAAGCTGGTCTTTCCGCTCAAGGTAAGGCATTGACACTATCTTCAATGTTTGAAGCGGTTGGAGCTTTTAAAGAAGGAACAATCTCAAAAGAAGCATTTTTAGACATGGAACAAAACGCTTGTCCTACATGTGGTTCATGCGCCGGTATGTTTACCGCAAACTCAATGAACTGTTTAATGGAAGTTTTAGGTTTAGCCCTACCATATAATGGTACAGCTCTATCTGTGAGTGACCAACGTCGTGAAATGATTAGACAAGCAGCATTCAGGTTAGTTGAAAATATTAAACATGATATTAAACCTCGCGATATTATCACACAAGATGCGATTGATGATGCTTTTGCTCTTGATATGGCCATGGGAGGTTCTACTAATACTGTTCTTCATACTCTTGCAATTGCAAATGAAGCAGGTATTGACTACGACTTAGAACGTATTAATGAAATTGCTAAAAAAACACCTTACCTTTCTAAAATTGCACCTAGTTCTTCTTATTCTATGCATGATGTTCATGAAGCAGGTGGCGTGCCAGCTATCATAAATGAATTAATGAAAAAGGATGGCACTTTACATCCAGATAGATTAACAGTTACGGGTAAATCCTTGAGAGAAAATAATGAAGGTAAAAACATCAAAAATTTTGAAGTTATTCATCCTCTTGAAACCCCTTATGATAAGCAAGGTGGATTATCTGTCTTATTCGGAAACCTCGCACCTAAAGGAGCGGTAATCAAGGTCGGTGGAGTTGATCCTTCAATTAAAGTATTTACAGGAAAGGCAATTTGTTTCAACTCTCATGATGAAGCTGTTGAAGCCATTGATAATCATAAAGTAAGAGAGGGACATGTTGTTGTTATTAGATATGAGGGACCTAAGGGAGGTCCTGGAATGCCAGAAATGCTAGCCCCTACGTCTTCCATAGTGGGCAGAGGATTAGGTAAAGATGTTGCATTAATTACGGACGGTAGATTTTCGGGTGCAACTAGAGGTATTGCAGTTGGACACATTTCACCTGAAGCCGCTTCAGGTGGACCCATTGGCTTAATAAGAGATGGTGATAAAATTACGATTGATCTAATCAATAGAACTCTAAACGTAGATCAATCTGAAGAAGAACTGTATCGTCGTAAAAATCAGCTTGAACCATTTAAAGCAAAGGTTAAAACAGGCTACTTAGCTAGATATACTAGTTTAGTCACAAGCGCTAATACTGGTGGTATTATGCAAGTTCCGGAAAACCTTATTTAATTAGGAGATGATTAAAATGTCAAATCAAAAATCAATGGTTTCGCCTCACCCTTCTGTGCATCAAACAAAGAATTCACAACCCTTAATAACACGCAGTGGTTCTCAATTATTAGTTGAAGCACTTCAGCAAGAAGATGTAGATTTTATCTTCGGTTATCCTGGTGGTGCTGTCTTACCTTTATACGATACATTTTATGACGGGAAAATCAAACATATTCTTGCCCGTCATGAACAAGGTGCTACACATGCTGCTGAAGGATATGCGCGTGTCTCTGGTAAAACAGGAGTCGTTGTTGTAACAAGCGGACCTGGTGCAACAAATGCCATTACGGGTATTACTGATGCATTTAGTGACTCTTTACCACTAGTCGTTTTTACTGGTCAAGTTGCTACACCTGGTATAGGTAAAGATGCTTTCCAAGAAGCTGATTTACTCTCGATGACTACACCTATTACAAAACACAATTATCAAGTTAAAAAGATCGAAGACATTCCAAGAATTGTTCATGAAGCCTTTCATTTAGCGAACACTGGAAGAAAAGGCCCTGTAGTGATTGATTTTCCTAAAGATATGGGTGTTCTTAAAACTGATGTTGAACTTACGCAAGAAATTAATATTCCTGGCTATGAAGTTAATAGTAACCCTAATAAAGAGGATATTAATAGGTTAATATATATGATTAAAGAAGCTAAGAAACCTCTTATTCTTGCAGGTGCTGGTATTAATCACTCTAAATCTAATCATTTATTGACAGAATTTGTGACAAAACATCAAATCCCTACTGTCACAACTCTCCTTGGACTTGGAGCAATACCTTATCATCACCCCTTATTTTTAGGTATGGGTGGCATGCATGGATCTTATGCAAGTAATATGGCATTAACAAATTGTGATTTACTTATCAACTTAGGTAGTCGATTCGATGATCGTCTTGCAAGTAAGCCTGATGAATTCGCACCAAATGCAAAAGTTGTACATGTCGATATCGACCCTTCTGAAATAAATAAAGTTATTAATACAGATTTAGGTATAGTCGCTGATTGCAAACTTGTGCTTGAGAATTTATGCCATGAGCAAGTTTTAACATCCACCCACGAAGAATGGAACGATTATTGTATTAATAACAAAAGTAAATATCCATTTAAATATGATGATAATGATAAAACATTTTGTAAACCACAAAAAGCAATTGAATATATTGGTAAAGTTACCAATGGAAATGCAATTGTGACAACTGACGTAGGACAACACCAAATGTGGACAGCACAATTCTACCCATTTAAAAATTATGGCCAATGGGTAACAAGTGGCGGTTTAGGTACTATGGGATTTGGAATTCCATCAGCAATAGGAGCACAATTAGCTGAACCTGAGAAAACAGTTGTTTGTTTTGTAGGAGATGGTGGTTTTCAAATGACGAACCAAGAAATGGCTTTACTTCCAGAATATGAACTTAATGTCAAAATAGTACTTATTAATAATGGAACTTTAGGTATGGTCAAACAATGGCAAGATAAATTCTTTAATAAACGATTTTCTCATTCTGTATTTAATGATCAACCTAATTTTATGAAAATGGCGGAAGCTTATGGCGTTAAGGGATTCTTGATAGATTCTCCTGATAAATTAGAATCTTCAATTGATGAAGCATTTGCATATCATGGACCGGCACTCATTGAAGTTAGAATCTCACCTGTAGAACCAGTTAATCCAATGGTACCTAGTGGCAAATCAAATCATGAAATGGAGGGTTACTAATGGAACGAACAATTCATTTTACATTAGTTGATCAAGTGAGTACTTTGAACAGAATTACTAGCGCCTTCGTTCGCTTACAATGTAATATTGATGAACTTCATGTTAAACATTCAGACAAAGAAGGAATTTCTAATATGAAACTTAAAGTCAATATTAAAGATGATGATACTTTTAAAATTGTTCTTAAAAAACTATCACAACAAGTAAATGTACTAAGTGTAAAAAGTGAGTAAATGTTTTGATGCGCTAGTTAAAATGAAAAATCAACTAAACATAACTAACATCATACACTTTTTACGCACATATTATTTTGAAAATTCAGAACTTTCGATAAAATGACTGGAGGAATTTATTATGACAAAAGTATATTACGATGAAACAGTAACTCAAGATGCATTACAAGGTAAAAAAATTGCTGTCATTGGTTATGGCTCACAAGGACATGCACATGCACAAAATTTAAAGGACAATGGTTATGATGTAGTCATTGGTCTACGTCCAGGACGATCATTTAATAAAGCTAAAGAAGATGGATTTGATGTTTATACGGTAAGTGATGCTACACAACAAGCTGATGTAGTGATGGTACTATTGCCTGATGAAATTCAAGGTAAAGTATATAACGAGGAAATTAAACCACATTTAGAAAAAGGAAATGCTTTAGCATTCGCACACGGTTTTAATATCCACTTCAGTGTTATCGAACCACCTAGTGATGTCGATGTCTTTTTAGTAGCACCTAAAGGACCAGGTCATTTAGTTAGACGTACATTTGTTGAAGGAAGTGCCGTACCAGCATTATTTGGTGTTCAACAAGATGCTACAGGCCAAGCAAGAAACATTGCTTTAAGCTACGCAAAAGGCATTGGTGCTACTCGTGCCGGGGTCATTGAAACGACATTTAAAGAAGAAACTGAAACAGATTTATTCGGTGAACAAGCTGTTCTTTGTGGAGGAGTTTCCAAATTAATTCAGAGTGGTTTCGAAACACTTGTAGAAGCAGGTTACCAACCTGAATTAGCTTATTTTGAAGTCTTACACGAAATGAAATTAATTGTTGATTTAATGTATGAAGGCGGAATGGAAAACGTTCGTTATTCTATCTCTAACACTGCTGAATTTGGCGACTATGTTTCTGGACCAAGAGTAATTACACCTGATGTTAAAGAAAATATGAAAAAAGTACTTGAAGATATTCAAAATGGTAACTTTAGCCGTAGATTTGTTGAAGATAACAAAAATGGCTTTAAAGAATTCTATCAATTACGTGAAGATCAACATGGTCATCAAATTGAACAAGTTGGACGTGAATTAAGAGAAATGATGCCATTCATTAAATCTAAAAGTATTGAAAAATAACAACAGTAGAGGGGTGTTTTTAATGGAAGAACATATTCAAATTTTTGATACAACACTTAGAGATGGTGAACAAACGCCAGGAGTCAATTTTAGCTTTGATGAAAGATTGAAAATTGCCAAGCAACTAGAAAAATGGGGAGTAGATGTACTAGAAGCAGGTTTTCCTGCTTCTAGTACTGGTAGCTTTAAATCAGTAGAAGCTATAGCCAAAACTTTGACTACAACAGCAGTGTGTGGATTAGCTAGATGTAAAAAATCTGATATTGATGCTGTATATGAAGCCACTAAAGAAGCTGTAAAACCTCAAGTACATGTATTCATTGCAACCTCCCCTATTCATTTAGAACATAAATTAAAAATGACTCAAGATGAAGTTTTAACTTCAATCAAAGAACACGTTTCTTATGCTAAACAATTTTTTGAAGTCGTACAATTCTCTCCAGAGGATGCAACAAGAACTGAAATTCCATTTTTAATTGAATGTGTTCAAACTGCAATTAACGCAGGAGCCACAATTATCAACATCCCTGATACAGTTGGATTTAGTTATCCTACTGAATATGGTGAAATTTTTAAGCAATTAACACGGGCCGTTAAGTCAAATTCTAAAATTATCTTTAGTGCACATTGTCATGATGATCTTGGAATGGCAGTTGCTAATAGTTTAGCAGCTATTGAAGGTGGAGCTAGACGTATTGAAGGTACAGTGAACGGTATTGGTGAAAGAGCAGGAAATGCCGCACTTGAAGAAGTTGCTTTAGCTTTATATGTAAGGAAGGACCACTATGGTCTTGAATCTCAAATTAACCTTAAAGAAACTAAGAAAACATCTGACTTAATTTCAAGATATGCTGGTATCCGTGTACCTAGAAATAAAGCTATAGTAGGTCAAAATGCATTTAGTCATGAATCCGGAATTCACCAAGACGGTGTACTTAAACATCGTGAAACCTATGAAATCATGACACCTCAACTCGTAGGTGTAAATACTACAGAATTGCCATTAGGTAAATTGTCTGGTAAACATGCATTTGCCGAAAAGCTTAAATCTCTAGGGTATGAAATTAAATTGGAAGATCAAGTTACATTATTTAAACAATTTAAAGAAATTGCAGATAAGAAAAAAAATGTATCCGATAGAGATATTCATGCAATTATACATGGCTCTGAACATGAACACAATGCTATTTTTCAACTTGATAACTTACAACTTCAATACGTATCTAAAGGTCTACAAAGTGCAGTAGTAGTTATAAAGGAAAGAAACGGACAAATTAAACAAGATTCAAGTATTGGAACGGGGTCAATTGTTGCAATTTATAATGCTGTTGACCGAATTTTCAAGAGAGACGCAGAATTGATTGATTATCGTATTGATTCTGTAACAGAAGGTACTGATGCTCAAGCAGAAGTACATGTACGAATCATTATTAATCATATTGAAGTGACTGGCATAGGTATAGACCACGATATATTAAAAGCCTCATGTAAAGCATATATCGATGCTCATGCTAAATATATTTCAGAATATGAGTTGAAAGAAGGTATCCGTACATGAGTTATAAAATAGTTGCCTTACCTGGAGATGGTATAGGACCAGAGATTCTATCTGGTACATTAGAACTTTTAAAATTAATAAGTGAAAAATATCATTTTGAATACCATTTGGAAAGTCATCATTTTGGAGGTATCTCAATAGATAATTATGGTACACCTTTAACTAATGAAGCATTACAATCATGTAAAAATGCAGATGCTATATTATTAGGCGCGATTGGAGGGCCTAAATGGACAGACCCAAATAATCGTCCAGAACACGGTTTGTTAAAACTGAGAAAATCCTTAAATTTATTTGCTAATATTCGCCCTACATTTGTAACTAAAGGGGCTAGTCATCTTTCACCACTAAAACAAGATATTGTAGAAGGCACCGATTTAGTTATTGTAAGAGAATTAACGAGCGGTATTTATTTTGGTGAACCAAGCTATGTTAAAAAAAATGAAGCTTTAGACTCATTAAAATATTCAAGTCAAGAAATTGAACGTATTGTGAGAATCGCTTTTAATCTTGCAAACCGTAGACGTAAAAAATTAACATCTGTTGATAAGGAAAACGTTCTATCCTCTAGTAAGTTATGGCGACAGATAGTAAATGATGTAAAAAAGGATTTTCCAGAAGTAGAAGTTAATCATATGCTAGTTGATGCTTGTAGTATGCATCTTATCACCCAACCTACGCAATTTGATGTGATTGTAACAGAGAATCTTTTCGGAGATATCTTAAGTGATGAAGCATCTGTTATACCAGGCTCTCTAGGTCTTTCTCCTTCAGCTAGTTTTGGTCAAACAGGTACACGTCTGTATGAACCAATTCATGGTTCAGCTCCAGATATAGCTAATGAAGATAAAGCGAATCCATTTGGTATGGTTCTCTCTTTAGCACTTTGCTTAAGAGAAAGTTTAAATCAAATTGATGCGGCTAACGAACTTGAGTCAATTGTTTACTCGTTTATTCAATCTAATAAGACAACTGCAGATTTAGGTGGACAATATCGAACCTCAGAAATTTTTAAGTTGCTTAAAGAAAAATATTTATAAGAGGAGGAGAAAATTATGGGTCAAACACTTTTTGATAAAGTATGGAAAAAACATGTGCTTCATGGAAAAGAAGGTGAACCACAATTATTGTATATTGATTTACATCTCATTCATGAAGTTACTTCTCCTCAAGCGTTTGAAGGACTTAGAATACAAAATCGTAAACTTAGAAGACCTGATCTAACCTTTGCAACTTTAGATCATAACGTTCCCACAATTGATATTTTTAATATAAAAGATGAAATTGCCTATAAACAAATTACAACTTTACAACAAAATGCTAAAGACTTTGGCGTACATATTTTTGATATGGGTTCTGACGAACAAGGTATCGTACATATGGTTGGACCAGAAACTGGATTAACACAACCAGGAAAAACTATTGTTTGTGGAGATTCCCATACTGCTACACATGGCGCATTTGGTGCTATCGCATTTGGGATAGGAACAAGCGAGGTTGAACATGTATTTGCTACACAAACATTATGGCAAACAAAACCTAAAAATTTGAAAATTAATATAAATGGTTCTTTACCACCTGGAGTTTATGCTAAAGACATTATTTTATATTTAATCAATCAATATGGTGTAGATTTCGGTACTGGTTATGCGCTTGAATTTACAGGGGAAACTATAAAAAATTTATCCATGGAAGCACGTATGACGATTTGTAATATGGCTATTGAAGCAGGAGCAAAGTATGGTTTAATGCAACCTGATGAAACAACATTTAATTACGTAAAAGGTCGTCCTTATGCTACTGATTTTGATAGTTCTATGGAGTGGTGGAAAGAACTTTATTCTGATGATGATGCCTATTTTGAGAAAGTTATTGAACTTGATGTAACAAATTTAGAACCTCAAGTAACTTGGGGAACTAACCCAGAAATGGGAGTTAGTTTTAGTAATCCATTCCCAGAAATTAAAAATGCAAATGACCAACGTGCTTATGACTATATGGGACTTCAACCAGGTCAAAAAGCCGAAGATATAAAATTAGGTTACGTTTTTTTAGGTTCATGCACGAATGCAAGATTATCAGATCTTATTGAAGCAAGTCATATTATTAAAGGACAACAAGTACATCCAAATATTACTGCTATTGTGGTTCCAGGTTCAAGAACTGTTAAGAAGGAAGCTGAAGCTCTGGGTCTAGATAAATTATTTAAAGATGCTGGATTTGAGTGGCGTGAACCAGGTTGTTCTATGTGCTTAGGTATGAATCCAGATCAAGTTCCAGAAGGAGTACATTGTGCCTCCACGAGTAATCGCAATTTTGAAGGAAGACAAGGCAAAGGCGCTCGTACACATTTGGTATCTCCTGCTATGGCAGCAGCTGCTGCGATTAATGGTAAATTCATTGATGTTAGAAAGGTGGTAGTGTAATTGGAAATCAAACCGATAACAATATATACCGGAAAAACTGTCCCCCTTTTTTATGACAATATAGATACTGACCAAATCATTCCCAAAGTGCATCTTAAGCGGGTCTCTAAATCAGGCTTTGGACCTTTTGCTTTTGATGAATGGCGTTACTTACCTGATGGTAGTGATAATCCTGATTTTAATCCTAATAAACCTGAATATCATGGTGCGTCAATTCTCATTACTGGAGATAACTTTGGTTGTGGTTCTAGCCGTGAGCATGCAGCGTGGGCCTTAAAAGATTATGGTTTTAACATTATTATTGCAGGAAGTTTTAGTGATATCTTTTACATGAATTGTACTAAAAACGCAATGTTACCTATATGTTTAAATCAGAAAGAACGAGAACATTTAGCTCAATTTGATGAAATAACTGTTGATTTACCTAATCAAACAGTGTCTACGGTGTCTCAGTCTTTTCATTTTGATATAGATGAAACCTGGAAAAATAAATTAATCCATGGCTTAGACGATATTGCTATTACTTTACAATTTGAAAATTTAATAGAAAAATACGAAAAAACTTTTTAAAGGTGTGAAAGACAGTGACAGTAAGAACTAAAGTTTCGACAAAAGATATAGATGAAGCATATTTACGTCTGAAAAATATAGTAAAAGAAACTCCCTTACAATTCGATCATTACTTATCTCAAAAATATAATTGTAATGTTTATTTAAAAAGAGAAGATTTACAGTGGGTACGATCCTTTAAATTAAGAGGAGCTTATAATGCTATATCAGTATTATCCAATGAAGAAAAAAATAAAGGTATTACTTGCGCAAGTGCTGGAAATCATGCTCAAGGTGTTGCTTATACTGCAAAAAAACTCAATTTAAAAGCTGTTATTTTCATGCCAGTAACTACACCACGGCAAAAAATCAATCAAGTCAAATTCTTCGGGGATAATAACGTAGAAATAGTACTAATTGGCGATACATTTGATCACTGCTTAGCACAAGCTTTAAACTATACGAAGCAACATAAAATGAATTTCATTGATCCATTTAATAATGTATATACTATTGCAGGACAAGGCACTATAGCTAAGGAAATATTAAATCAAGCTGAAAAAGAGGATAATACATTTGATTATGTATTTGCTGCTATAGGTGGTGGCGGTCTTATTTCAGGAGTGAGCACATATTTTAAGACACATTCCCCCCACACTAAAATTATCGGTGTTGAACCAACTGGTGCCAGTAGTATGTATCAATCAGTCATTATCAACCATAGTATAGTTACTTTAGAAAATATTGATAAATTTGTTGATGGAGCTTCAGTAGCAAGAGTTGGTGATATTACTTTTGAAATTGCGAAAGATAAAGTGGATGATTACGTTCAAGTTGACGAAGGAGCTGTTTGCTCCACAATTCTGGATATGTACTCTAAACAAGCGATTGTTGCTGAACCAGCTGGTGCTTTAAGTGTAAGTGCCTTAGAGCAATATAAAAAGCAGATTGAAAATAAAACAATTGTTTGCATAGTAAGTGGAGGCAACAATGATATTAATCGTATGAAAGAAATAGAAGAGCGTTCTCTTCTATTTGAAGAAATGAAACATTACTTTATTTTAAATTTTCCACAAAGACCTGGTGCTTTAAGAGAATTCGTTAATGATGTCCTCGGACCTCAAGACGATATTACAAAATTTGAATATTTAAAGAAAACATCACAAAACACTGGAACTGTTATTATAGGTATACAGCTGAAACATCATGATGATCTCATTCAGTTAAAAGATCGTGTATGTCAATTTGATCCTTCTAATATTTATATCAATGAAAATAAAATGTTATATTCATTGCTTATTTAAACTAATTTTATATCCAAGTCTCAAGACGACGAGTATATTATTAATTCGTCGTCTTCATTTTAGTGTCTTACTGTAGAATGTCAGTTTAATTCCTCGGTTAAGAAGCTTTATCCATTTGAGATAAGCGCTCGCCTCTTGTTTCATTTTCAACTCTTGTTGATCCTTGTAGCTCGAATAATTTCATTGCTCTCGCTCCCTAATTCATGAGTTCAAAACGCTTTCTCTTCGTCGAGATCCTTACTTCTCATATCAAACACTTTCTTTTTAAAACTATTTTTGCATAAAAAAAGAGACATTTCGGTCTCGATTAGGCTCATCGCATCCATA
>NZ_KV838771.1:0-365 GCF_001838765.1 Staphylococcus sp. HMSC34G04 | reverse complement strand
ACATTATGGAAAAATTTAGCTAATCAAAGTCCAGAATTTGGAAGACCTGAAAAATTCTGTGATCATATTCCAGATAAAAGTTGGCTCGTATCTGCAACAACAACAACAAATAATAAAAAAGTAATTTCTTATATTGAAAAATTAAGTAAACGTGATGTGTTATCTGGACGTACCGTTACTGGGGGTATTGTAACGGTAGCAGATTCAAGTTGGCAACTTAGTTTTACAGTCAATCGTCAACAACAATTTAAGGAGCAACCTAAAGATCAGGTAAGTGTATGGATATATGCACTATATTCTAATGTTAAAGGAGATTTCATTAAAAAACCAATTACTGAGTGTACAGGTAGTGAAATCTGTCAAGA
>NZ_KV838770.1:0-797 GCF_001838765.1 Staphylococcus sp. HMSC34G04 | reverse complement strand
AGCACGCTTCGCCTATCCTACTGCGTCCCCCCATCGATTAAAACGATACTAGGTGGTACAGGAATATCAACCTGTTATCCATCGCCTACGCCTGTCGGCCTCAGCTTAGGACCCGACTAACCCAGAGCGGACGAGCCTTCCTCTGGAAACCTTAGTCAATCGGTGGACGGGATTCTCACCCGTCTTTCGCTACTCACACCGGCATTCTCACTTCTAAGCGCTCCACATGTCCTTGCGATCATGCTTCGACGCCCTTAGAACGCTCTCCTACCATTGTCCAAAGGACAATCCACAGCTTCGGTAATATGTTTAGCCCCGGTACATTTTCGGCGCAGTGTCACTCGACTAGTGAGCTATTACGCACTCTTTAAATGATGGCTGCTTCTAAGCCAACATCCTAGTTGTCTGGGCAACGCCACATCCTTTTCCACTTAACATATATTTTGGGACCTTAGCTGGTGGTCTGGGCTGTTTCCCTTTCGAACACGGACCTTATCACCCATGTTCTGACTCCCAAGTTAAATTAATTGGCATTCGGAGTTTGTCTGAATTCGGTAACCCGAGAGGGGCCCCTCGTCCAAACAGTGCTCTACCTCCAATAATCATCACTTGAGGCTAGCCCTAAAGCTATTTCGGAGAGAACCAGCTATCTCCAAGTTCGATTGGAATTTCTCCGCTACCCTCAGTTCATCCGCTCACTTTTCAACGTAAGTCGGTTCGGTCCTCCATTCAGTGTTACCTGAACTTCAACCTGACCAAGGGTAGATCACCTGGTTTCGGGTCTACGACCAAATACT
>NZ_KV838769.1:0-231 GCF_001838765.1 Staphylococcus sp. HMSC34G04 | reverse complement strand
TGACAGGCAGGCGTGTTAACCGCTACACTACGAGACCTAATAAAACATGTATTGCGGGAGGCGGATTTGAACCACCGACCTTCGGGTTATGAGCCCGACGAGCTACCGAACTGCTCCATCCCGCGCTAATAATTAATGGCGGAGGAAGAGGGATTCGAACCCCCGCGGCCCGTTAAGGCCCTGTCGGTTTTCAAGACCGATCCCTTCAGCCGGACTTGGGTATTCCTCCAA
>NZ_KV838768.1:0-1871 GCF_001838765.1 Staphylococcus sp. HMSC34G04 | reverse complement strand
TATACTATAAATTCAACTTTGCAACAGAACCATGATAAAGCGTTAGACGCAAAAATGAACGAAGTGATTTATATACATAGCAAACCTATCAAAATATTCTTTAAAATAGTAAGTAAAAAATGGATTACAGGTATGATTTTGGTACCATTTATATATAGTACTACTATATCTTTGTCTTATAGTGTTATTACAAACCCTGGATTTATTATTTTTTCAATGATTTCATTGTACACTTTGAATTTCACCATACTTATTCAAGCAACTATTAATATCAATAGAAGTAATGATATAGATCGTTATTATGGTTATTATAAATGTAATTGTGATAAAGAAGATTAAAACGTAGTAGTATAAGGAGATATCAGACTGTTTTAAAATACAATATAAGTTGACTTATCAGAACTGGATATGCTTCAAAAGCTACAGGTGATATAATAATGGAGTCGCCTTAACTTCCGGCGGTATTTTCGACGGAAGGAGGTGCTTAATATGCTTATGATCTTCGTTTACATCATTGCACCAGTCATTAGTGGCTGTGCAGTTGCGTACTTTACTTACTGGCTTAATAGTAAACGCAATAAATAGAAGGCGACGTTAAGCCGCATCAAAAATCCCCTCACTACCACAAATAGTGAGGGGATTGGTGCATATATGCATATAATCTTCGTTGAATGTATTATAACATCATAGTGTGTAGGAATGCAAAATTAGTATATATAAAGGGATGAATAGAGATAGAAAGCGTCATAGGATTTCTAACAATAGTTTTCTTTGCTGCAATGATCATCACTTTTTCTGTTACAGCTATACTATATATAATAAAAGGACTTTATAATGAGCAAGCAACAGGTGCTTTATTAGCTAGTTCATTATTCATGATTCTATTTATATTTTCTGCTCTTTTCTATTTATTTTTAGTGAAAAAATAAGATATGAAAAAAACGTTCGTTTATGGTACACCCGAATCATACAAATGAAGTTGTTGAAGTGCCAGTAACTGTCACTTTATTTAGTATTTGAGAATGATTTCACTTAATAAATAAGAAAAAACAATGTACTTTAATATGGTACGTTGTTTTGCTATTAACACATATTGCGTTTAACTATCATTGTTTAACTGCTCTCCATATTTCTTTCCTTAATTTTCCACCATGTCTATGATAGGGATTAAGTCTTTTCCTTTTTCTGTTAAAGCATAAATAACTTTTGGAGAAACTTCTGGATAAACAGTTCTACTTATAATGTTATCATCTTCTAATTCTCTAAGTTGCTTAGTTAATGAGCATTGAGAAATACTTTCCAAAAATTTCTTGATTTGCTTATAGCGTCTATCTTTTTCTTTTAAATACCATATAATTAAGTTTTTATAACGACCCGAGAGAATGTTTTGAGTATAGGCAATACCATAGATATCTCGGCCTTCTTCTATAAGTCTTCTGTTAAAAATCATAATTACAAATTTTAACCATAAAACCCCTCCAATATAAAATAGCGTACTTTCATGTATTATTAAATACATCTCAATTATTAATCCATTTATATACTAGCCTCAAATTAAAAAGACAACAAGGATTAATAGCTTTTATAACTGTTAATCCTTGTTTTCTTTATACAATAATAAAAACCAGGTTTTTTTAAACCTGGCTTTTACCATTAATGAATATTGTATTTTTATTGGATATTACTTGTTATCTGCATCTTTTTTACGGCGTCTACCGAATAAGAATAAAGATCCTAAGCCAGCAAATAATGATCCGAATAAAGTCGCATTATTTGAATTTGATTGTTCACCAGTTTGTGGTAATGCTTCTTTGTCGGAATGATCTTTATCAACATCTTTGTCGGAATCTGAATCACTGTCTGAGTCTGAG
>NZ_KV838767.1:0-281 GCF_001838765.1 Staphylococcus sp. HMSC34G04 | reverse complement strand
ATCGTAACTCGCCGGTTCATTCTACAAAAGGCACGCCATCACCCATTAACGGGCTCTGACTACTTGTAAGC
Source organism: Staphylococcus sp. HMSC34G04 (assembly GCF_001838765.1). Taxonomy (NCBI): domain Bacteria; kingdom Bacillati; phylum Bacillota; class Bacilli; order Caryophanales; family Staphylococcaceae; genus Staphylococcus; species Staphylococcus sp. HMSC34G04. Next base: position 210 of record NZ_KV838767.1, on the reverse strand, counting down.
ACACGGTTTCAAGTTCTCTTTCACTCCCCTTCCGGGGTACTTTTCACCTTTCCCTCACGGTACTGGTTCACTATCGGTCACTAGAGAGTATTTAGCCTTAGGAGATGGTCCTCCCAGATTCCGACGGAATTTCACGTGCTCCGTCGTACTCAGGATCCACTCAAGAGAGAATATGTTTTCGACTACAGGATTATTACCTTCTTTGATTCA
>NZ_KV838766.1:0-22425 GCF_001838765.1 Staphylococcus sp. HMSC34G04 | reverse complement strand
TGTAGCCATTTTTATTATTTTGGATGAAAAACGCTTTTTGGAATTTTCCGTTTTTATAATGTGCAAATACACTACGCCTTTTACTAATATCAACACCTAAGTAATCGATAAAAAAACCTCCTTTGAATAGTTGAGAAGCTAAAAACTTTACTTAACCTTTCTCATTTCATTTTCCTATACACGGTTTTAGGAACCCAACATACTACAAACGAATTTCAAAAGGCGAGAGTAAAGCTGACTTGTTTTTTATACGGATTTAAAATCCAAGAGTCTGGACAGTCTACTCCTCTCTATAACTATAAAAAATAGCTATGAAAAAATCTATCGTCATAGATTTCTTCATAGCTAATCTTAGTATGTTTCTTAGATCAATAAAAAAACAGTCAAACTAATGACTGCCAAGATTGAATTACATATAAATTAAATAACTTGAAATATTAAATGAAATTAAGTATTTTCATGACGCTGAATCTATTGCTTTGACTCTTTATATTTATATTTTAATTCATTCCATTTTTCGTAATCTTTAGAATCTATATCTCTTATATGCTTAGCTGGATTACCTCCAACAATAGAATCTTCTGGTACATCTTTAGTTACTACAGACCCTGCAGCTACTACAGCATTCTTACCAATCGTTATGCCAGGTAAAACAGTTACGTTTCCACCAATCCAAACATTATCTTTTATATTTATAGGAGCTCCGTATTCCAATTGTTCGTTTCTTATTAAAGGGTCTATTGGATGACCTGCTGTATATAGGTTTACTCTAGGACCAAACATCACATTATTTCCTATATTAATGTAATTAACATCTAAAAACATACAGTCCATATTAGCATAAAAATTTTCACCAATATTAACGTGTCTACCATAGTCTACGTATAACGGTGGAGTGACATAAAAATCATCAGGAGTTTCACCAAAAAGTTCAACCTCCAAATCTTTTATCTTTTCCTCGTCATCTATAGATGTTTTATTTATTTTTTGTGCTATTACTTTTCCATTCATTGACTTGTTTTCTTTAGCTATATTCTCAGCTATATACAAATCGCCTTTTAGCATTGACTCATATTCATAATCTTTATTCATTTTACTTTGTCTCCTAAGTAATTATATGTTTTAAAGTATATAATTATCAACTTGTATATACAAGTAAACACTATTCGCAAATTATACTACCAATCTAATTATGAAGTTATGTTGTATAGGCTATTCCAACAAAAATAAGACAAACACTCAAAGAGTACCTGCCTGCAATGTTTATTCTAATTTAATTTTAGCTGTGTTCTCCCAAACACTTATGTAAATTTACCCTCTATGTATTGCTCTAAACAAAAAAGCGCCACCGAAGTGGCACTAATATATAAGAATAATTGTTTCGTTGAAATGTATCAAAATAAGAATAATACCATATTGTCAGAATATTCTATATTTTACAAGAGATAAATAAAAAGAGCAGACACGGGACAATGTGTCTGCTTCTTTTAGTATGGTATACTTGCGTTGGTTAGCAATAGTATATTGCTTAAAATATTCATATCACAAAAAAGACACCTCGTAAAGAGATGTATTAGTATGTTAGAGGTTATTCTTGCTAGTAAATCAAGCTATATTTTATATACAAAATTACTTATCAAATAGATTTTTCCATTTTGGGTATCGTCTCGTTTTTCAATGACTCTATAATTTTTACCTTGCACTTTAATGTTATTATTTTTTTCTAGATCCCTATAAGACTCTGAAGCTATTTTGTGGGAAATTTCATCTGTTTGTTGCATATTAAAAGACTCCTTAAAATATAATTGAAAGTGGGTAAGCAATGAAAAAAAGAAAAATAACATTTTACACAATATTGTTAAGTGTATTATTAATTCTAATTGGGGGCTATGTTTTGCATAAAAATGAGAAAGATAGATATATCGAAGTTCAAAAGAACAGAATTGATTTATATTTCAAATATAACCTTAAAAACTATCATTCCTTAACAATAAAGGATGTAGACAAAAATCCAATGGGAGATTATTTTATATCTGGCTATATTAATAATGATAAAAAATATGAATTTGAAGCGATGATGTCCTCTATAGACCGCTTTCAATTTAATGGGGATATGTCTTATAATCCAAAAGTTTTTGGCAAACTATTTAAAAATGAGGATCATATAAATGAATTAACTCCGAATGATATTATAAAAAAAGAAAACCTTAATAAAAAAGACTACGAAGCAGACCCACCTCTAATTTGGGGCTTTTAAATTTCATTATTAGTTCTCCAACGATACATCATTAACAAATACCGGTCTGCTTGGATGTTCGTCTGCTACTTTATTTACCTCATTGTCTAATTCTTCATCTTCCTCATTCCACTCACCTATATTAATGAAAATTGGTGTGTCCGTAGCTTATTTATGTTATTGACCTCTATTTAATGTAAAAACACCCACCAACACTTCTGCTGATGGGTGGGCTTTGCTTAATATACTTCAAATGAGTCGACTAAGAATTCAAAATCTGTATTCATATCAATATTCTTACTTTTTAATTTCGTTACATTTGTTTGTGCAGCTTCACTTGCTTCGCCCTCAAATACTTCATCTAATTCTTGCCCTGCACTGTTGATGACTTCAATGATTTGTTGAATGTCGTTTTTACGTGTTTCTACATCTGATTTGGCTTGCTCTACCATACTTTCTGTTTCTGATCACATAGCTTGTTTTAATTGTTCCAGTCTCGCCAATTCTCTTTGTTTCTTTTCTGCATCTTTCGAACTCATCTATGTCACCCCTAACTAAATAGTCCAAATACATCGCTTTCCTCTAAATCTTTTTCTTCAAATTTATCTGCTGCATATTCTAGTTTTTCTGCAAATTGTAGTAACGCTTTTTTATTTTGATGTATATCTTGCGTTACTTGTTCCATTAAATGATTATCATAAAATTCTAAGTTCCCTACAGACCCTCCTTGTGCTAGGGCTTCCATATACTCGGCCAAATCATTCGGACTTATAAATTTATGGGAACCACTCAACAATTCAGATTCATATTTGTCTAGGATGCGTTGGGAGCTTTTCTTTGTCTCCCTTTCATATTCCTCAATGGTTCTTAGTACATCATCATATTTATGTATTCGATCACGTAGATTACTTACAATAGCACGTACAGCTTCCGGTTGTATCTTTATCTTCTTGCCCGAACCTCCAGAGCCACCATGTCCTTTTTTGGCAGAAGCATCTGAATCCCCTTTAACACTTTTCGATGATTTACTAGTAGATTTAGAGCCTTTTTTCGCTTTTGATGCTTTATCAGCTTTAGCTTTTTTATTAAGTTTTTTGATAAAAGCACTTATCGTATCATCAAGTCCTGTTAGATCTTTATCAGTAGTGAATATATTGAATTGATTAAACATCTTCTTCGCTTTTTTATATGCAGCCAACTCACCTTTTGACATTTCTTTTGCATTGCCCTTTTTATCAAAACTATCATAAGTTCCTATAAAATGTTGTCCTACAAAAGGTAACGATGTTAAAAATCCATCATACTTGGGTGCTGTAATTATGTTAGAACCTATTCTTGGCTTAAAAAAATCCAAACTATTAACGATGTCGTCTTCATGACCTACATTTTTGATTTTCCCATTATACTTTCCTTCATCAATTTGCTTCTTGATATCACCAGAAAATGCACCATAAGGGTTCGGAGCAGCATAGGTTGTCGTACTATCAAAGTTAAACTTCACAGCATTATATTGTGCTAGATAGCCTCCTAAACTATGTGCCCCACTATGAAATTTACTATTAGGATATTTATCTTTCACAGCTTGGGTGAAGGCTACACTTTCATCTATTTGGCTCGGAGTACCTTTTGTATAGATATCATTAGGAACATTTGAATGCGTTACTTTTTTAATAATTGTTTCGCCAATCGTATCCATTGTATTTAGTACATCATTGTCGTCAGTCGGCTTGTTGTATTTTTCAGTTATAGTAGTATTTTTTAGATCTTTATAACGTTCATCAATTTTCAAATTAGTTGTGTTATTATGAAAGGGAAGATTTGCATTGGTTTTCCAGTCTTTCATACTGGTAAGTTCTGTACCAGCATAGCCCATATAAATGTGACTAGTCTACTTTACCATTCACAACTGGTGCAAATGCATAGGTTTTCAAGCCGTTTTGTGTATCATCGCGTTTTTCAATGACCTTAAAATTCTGACCATTCAAGTCATATTCATGACCCTTTTCAAATTGTTATAAGACTCATCAGCAACTTTAAATAACAATTCATCAGAAAATTTCATAATAAAATACTCCTTAATATTTCAAAAGTAAAAGGTGGACAATGAAAGCAAAAATTATAATTCTTATATTCATTATTATATTGATATTAACATTTATTGGATTAGGAGGGTATACTTTGAACAAAAATAAAAAAGAGACTTACATTACGACACAAGAAAAGCGTATAGATTTATACTTCAAACATAATCTAAAAAATTATCAAACTATGAAAATTAACAATTTCAAAAAGAGTCCTATGAAAGGATACTTTATCGATGGTTATATTAATGATGATAAAACTTTAGAGTTTGAGGCCTATATATCAAGTGCAGATAATCATCAGTTTACTGGAGACGTAGGATATGACACAGACGGCGTAGGTAAACTTTTTAAAGAAAAAAATGCTAAAGATAAATTAACACCAAATGATATTATAAAAAAAGAAAACCTTAATAAAAAAGACTATAAAGCAGACCCACCTCTAATTTGGGGATTTTAACATCAGAAAAGCACTAACTACTCAACCTAATGAATAGTTAGTGCTTTTAAATTTCATTATTAGTCCTCCAACGATACATCATCAACAAATACCGGTCTGGTTGGATGTTCGTCTGCTACTTTATTTATCTCATTGTCTAATTCTTCATCTTCCCCATTCTATTCACCTATATTAATGAATATAGGCACGTCTCCTAAAATTTCTTGCTTATCAGTAAATAACTTATGGTATTTCCCCAACATATCACGAGCTTTTAAACGGTCACTTGGCTTAATTGGTACATCAACGGTTTCTACATGTTCATTATATACAAGGTTCATGCGTCCAGTTTCTCAGCGTAAGAGTCTCTGTAAAAGTATCACTAATTAATCATCTTTCTTTTTATCTTCTTTATTAGATTGTTCTTTTTTTATTTCAGACACTGATTTAGGATTTTCTGGCATATTTTTAGCTATATAGCCACTATAAGTTGAAAGATATTCAAATTGATAATCATCTTTAGACCACATATGTGCTGAAAAAGTATTAGTATTGTCATTATTTATATAAACTGTAATAACAAATCCATCTAAAGGATTTTCTTTATGTTCCTCAAACTTTATTTCTTTATAATTTTTAACATTGTACTTCATATAAATTATTATTCTTTCTTTTTGTTTGTCATAATATTTTTCTTTTTCTTCATGTTTTATCTTTAAATAGACCCCTCCAGATATTAATCCTATACTAATTAATATAATGAATATTAAAATTATTTTTTTATTCAAACAATCATTCCTTTGAGGTGAAATAACAGACAATCTTCATACTAAAAATAACACATATCACGAACTAGCAAGTTGTGTTTATAATATACATCCATCAGATAAAAAGATAGCAATTGAATCCAAAAATTGAACTCAACAAAATTTTAAAATTCAAACTTCGCTGGTCGATAAAGTTAACGACTTCTAAGCAATAGCTGTATATCCAAAAAGACAGTAAAGGAAATGTAGATAATTAAACTGGGTGTTTTGTTTATGTTTGAACAGATCGATATGAATCTGCTGATATTACCACTGATATATATTTAGGTACCAATGATATTGAAATTAAAACTAATCCAGATAACATTTTAAATGCAGCTATTTACAGAGACACTACCTTAAAAGAAATTAACCCGAGTAAAGTTGGAAATAATAAATGGCTGGAAATGGTTAATCAAAATAATGCAAAAGAAGCTGATCAATTTAACGAATCTTATCTTCTTCCTCAGTCAGTTTTGAATAACTTGATGGAGCAAGATAAGATGAAGACTACAGGCTTAAGCTGTCCCCTAAAAAAGCGAGCCAACAATACGAAATATTGTAAATAAAGAAGCCAGTAAATGAATTTATAAAAACTCATTTACTGGCTATTTTGCTAGGAATTATGTCCCAGCCTCTTTATTATGTGCTGTGCACTTTTTGTGCACTCAAAAACAAAAAGCCCACAACCACATGGGTTGCAGGCTATATAATGGAGACGGCGGGATTCGAACCCGCGTCCAGAGGTCCTGATACAAATCTTTCTACGTGTGTAGTTTATTGATAATTTTCGCATCATGCTAAGCAATAAACAACCAACATGATACTAGCTTGATTATATTTCATCTAAACAGACTTCAAACGGCAGTGTTTAGCATATCCTACTAGGGTTGAATCGCGTTAACAGCACGTAGGAGATGCTGTTAGGCGATGCAGTGGCTATTACGCAGCTACTGCGAAATTATTGTTTGATTTGTCAGTTATATTTAACCGAAATGTGTTGATGACGGAGACAACCCTCCGACACGCTTAATAAGCTCGGGGGACCCCTGTCGAATCCAAGAACGTCCCCTCAATTCAAATCAATCTAACAAAATATTTGGTTAAATCATCAATAAAACAATTTGACACTGCAAACAATCATATCAAAGATGGCCCGATTAAGCAATGATATTGCTTAATAACGGGCTTTAACTGCGCGATCAATATCACGTTTTACCGCTTTTTCTTTAAGTGCTTGACGTTTGTCGTATTTCTTTTTACCTCTAGCAACGCCTAATAAAACTTTACATTGACCATGTTTTAAATATAACTTCAACGGAATAATAGAATAACCTATTTCTCGTGTACGTTCACCTAATTTTTGAATTTCTTTTTTGTGCAAGAGTAATTTACGTGTACGTAAAGGGTCATGATTAAAACGGTTCCCTTCTTCATATGGTGCAATATGCATATTATTCAGGTACATTTCGCCTCGTCTCACTTGCGCAAAGCTATCTTTTAAATTGGCACTACCACGACGTATGGATTTAATTTCAGTACCTCTTAAAGCAATACCCGCTTCAATTGTATCTTCAATATTGTAGTCATGTCTTGCTTTACGGTTTTCGGCTAACGTACCTGGTGATTTTGATTTTTTCTTAGCCACTATTACTCACCTCATCTTTGCTGACTATTTTTTCTTTCGACGCGATTTCTTCTTCACACTTTTATCTTTATAAAAAGGTTTGTGATGCGTATTACCTTGTTTATCTTTTTTACGTGCATTTTTACCTTTACGTTGCTTACGTTTTTTCTTTTTACCTTTACCATTACGATCGCTTTTAGTATGGTCTAAAGACTTGCCACGTGTTTTAGCTTGAATGGTTTTCTCACGAGCAGGTCGTTGTGATGATGTCTTTTTAGGTAATGGCATGCCAACAATTTGGAAGTCTATCATGCGTTCTTCCACATCAACATGTGTCACTTTAACTTTGACCGCATCACCAATGCGAAAGACCTTTGCTTGACGTTCACCGATTAGTGCCATTTGTCGTTCATCAAAATGATAATAATCGTCTGTCATATTAGCGATATGAACCATACCCTCAATAGTATTAGGTAATTCTATAAACATACCAAAATTAGCAACCGAGCTAATGATACCTTCAAATTCATCACCAATATGTTGAATCATATACTCAGCTTTTTTCAATTCATCAGTATCACGTTCGGCTTCAATGGCACGGCGTTCACGTTGTGATGTGTGCTCGGCTAATTCTGGCAACGTCTCTTCCCAATGACGTATTTCTTTTTTATCCATAGAATTCTCTATTAAATATTTACGAATTAATCTATGCACTGTTAAATCAGGATAACGGCGTATTGGAGATGTAAAGTGAGTATAGTACTCAGCAGACAAACCAAAATGTCCTAAATTAACATCATCATAATGTGCTTGTTGCATAGAACGTAACATCATCGTTGAAATAACCATTTGTTCTGGTCTACCTTCAACTTCTTCTTGAATGCTTTGTAATGTTGTTGGATGAATATCTTCACCTGTACCTTTAATCATAATACCAAAATTGGTAATAAAGTCGAAGAACTGTCTTAATCGGTCAGATTTTGGTTGTTCATGAACACGATAAATAAATGGTACTTCCAATTTATTGAAGTGTTCAGCTACTGTTTCATTGGCTGCTAACATGAATGATTCAATTAAACGTTCTCCTTCGCCACGTTCTCTCATTAGCACTTCTGTTGGAATACCTTCGTCATTCACAAGTACTTTCGCTTCATTAATATCAAAATCAATTTCTCCACGACGTTTGCGCATACGAATTAATCTATTTGATAAATCTTGCGCTAAATCTAACATAGGTGTTAAATCTTTATATTGTGAACGTATTTCAGAATCTTGATCAGTGATAATTTTGTTAACTGCATCATATGTCATTCTGTAGTTTGAATGTATTACACTATCAAAGATTTCATGTTTTACAACTTCGCCTCGTTCATTTATTTCCATTCGACAACTTAACGTTAAACGATCTTCTTCTGGATTTAATGAGCATATTCCATTACTTAGACGGTGTGGAATCATCGGGATTACTCGATCGACAAGATACACACTTGTCGCACGATCATATGCTTCTTTATCTAAAGCTGATCCTTCTTTTACATAGTAACTTACATCTGCAATACTAACTGTAAGCTCGGTGTTGCCATTTTTTAATTTTTTTACAGCAATGGCATCATCTAAATCTTTAGCATCTGCACCATCTATAGTGATTGTTAATTCATCTCTTAAATCACGACGCCCTTCGATTTCAGAGGGTTCTATTACATCCGGTACTTCTTCAGCTTCTTGTAATACAGCATCTGGAAACTCGATTTCTATTCCATGCTGGTAAATGATGGAAAGTATATCTACACCTGGATCATTTTTATGACCTAATATTGCTGAAACGTGGCCTTCTGGATTGTCTGTACTATCGGCATACTTCGTAATTTGTACTAATACTTTATGCCCATCTATAGCACCTAAATTTTGTCCTTTAGGTATAAAGATATCTTGCATTATACGTTTGTCATCCGGTAATACAAAACCAAAATGCTTTGCTTCGCTATACGTTCCAACAACTTGTGTAACTGAATGCTTTTCAATAGATTTTACTTCACCTTCAATTTTACCTTTATGTTCTCCACGAGATTTTTGAATTTCCACGATGACGGTATCTCCATCTAATGCTCTATTGATTTTAGTTGGTGGAATAAAAATATCGTCCATCTCGTCATCTTCAGGTCTTAAAAAAGCAAAGCCTTTTTTATTTTGACTTAACGTTCCTTTGATTAGTTTTGAATTTGTTTTGTTGGATTGTTTACGTTGATATCTGTCTGTTCTTGTACGTTCAATTAAACCAGACTGTTCTAATTCAACGAGTATTTTAATTAAATCTCTAAATGAGTCGGCACTGTTTAAACCTAACGCATCTTGAAAGTCAGATACTGACATGGGTTCATAGTCAGGTTGTTTTATCATTTCTTCGATGGATTGCTTTAAATTCATTATGCCCCTCCTTTCTCTCCTACATCTTTATTTTTTACTCTGTCCATTCCAATGATTCTAAAAATTGATATACATCTTCAAAGACTTTCTCTTTTTCTTTATCAATGGTAATCACATGACCTGAATGTTGATACCATTTGATTTCTTTCTCATCAGAATCGACATGATTATATATATAATTTGCTGATTGAGGATCAATCATTGTATCTTGTTCTGCTTGTACGACAAGTATTGGATCAATTACTTCATCGACATGTTCTTTAACTCCATTTAGTGTGTCACTCAGTTCTTTCAGTGTTTCAGTTGGATGAAATTGTTCCATTTCTTGATCAATTGTTTGTTGATCTTTGCCTTCATATTTTTTAAAGTTACGTGCATATTCAAGAAATCCTTCATAAATCGAACCTTCTGTTTTATTCTCCATAGGTGCACACATAGTTATAATCCCCTTCACGTCACGATTTAAACTTAGTTTTAATGCGAAGGCGCCGCCTAATGATAAACCAGCTACTGCTATTTCTTCGTAACCTTGGTCTACTAAATAATCATAACCATCTAAAACATCTTTAAACCAAACAAAAGGGCTAGATTTTAATATTTCTTCTGGAGGCGCTGCATGTCCTTCATATTGTGGAGCATAAGATGTATAGCCCTTTTTTTGAAGGTAACGCCCAAGTTGTCTTACATCAGCAGAGTTACCTGTGAAGCCGTGAAGAAGTAACACTGCACGTTTACCTTCTTCAAAAAAGAATGGTTTTGGTAGTTTAATTTGCATGATTAAAATCCCTCTCCCTTATGATAAGTACTCAATCTATCCTAAATAAGTTAAGTCTTTCATTATATTAGATATATTTAAAAACTCTTCATTATTATCAAAATGACTTGATAAATCATTATTCCCTTTAACATATGATTTAAAAACATGGTTGTCTTAATTATAAAATAAAAAAGTCCGACAAGTATATCGTCGGACTCAGGCTGATAATACTTAATAGCAAATGTGATTCATTTGCCCTATCATTTATCAGTCTTGGTTAAGATTCATTTACTTCATTAAAACAAATATAATATTCTCTACATACCTAAGTAACTAATACAAAACATAAGTACAAAGAATAAAATAGCTAAAATTATTGTTAATCTATGCAAGAATAAATCGACGCCACGTTGTTTTTGTTTACCAAACAATTGTTCAGCGCCACCACTAATAGCACCTGAAAGTCCATTACTTTTACCTTCTTGGAGTAATACAACAGTCACTAATGCAATACAATCTATTATTAATAAAACGATGATTAATGTATGCATAAAAATTGTCCTCCGTTCATTATATACGAAAGAAATTATAACACATCTTTATTGATGTAATCAAACTTCTATCTATTGAAAGTACTTTTACGTTTAATAGAAACAACTAGCATATAAATTGCTAGAATAATAGATCCAATCACTACAATTAAAATTGGTAAAACTGCAAGTACATTTTTTACATCTAAAATACCTTGAATAAATAAGTAAAGATTTACGAGTGTAAATAGTGCATTAGAAATATATACGGCAAACATAAACCACCATAAATATGGATGGCGATTCCAGAAAGCAACAGTACCTGCCAAATAAGCTAAAATGTACATAATGCCAGTGTATCGGTCACTATTTAAAATGTTTTTTACTGCTGTATCTGATGTTTTTTGACCAGCTAAAGATAAAATTGATTTAGCTGTTGATTCATCTAATACAATAAAGTGGTGAAGGATAAGTAAAATACAAAACACTAATGAACTTATCGCAATTAAACGTCCCGTTCTTATTTCTTTAGCATTTGAGTCTGTCATAATTGTACTCCTTTTACAAAATTACTCACATTATTATATCAGTTTACATTAATAATTTAAAATGTACTTAACTAAAAAAGCCCGTTGCAGCCTCAACTCTGCAACGGACAATTCAATTAAGATATTAAATCATAAGCGTGAACTCTTATAAAAATTAAAGAGATATTATTTATCTAAATTGTAGAAAGATTTAATTCCTTCAAATTTAGCTGTTTCGTATAATTCATCTTCAATACGTAATAATTGATTGTATTTAGCAATACGGTCAGTTCTAGATAATGAACCTGTTTTAATTTGACCTGCATTTGTAGCAACTGCGATATCAGCAATTGTAGTATCTTCAGTTTCACCAGAACGGTGAGATACAACCGCAGTATATCCAGCTTTTTGAGCCATTTCAATAGCATCGAATGTTTCAGTTAATGTACCGATTTGGTTTACTTTGATTAAGATTGAGTTACCAATACCTTGTTCGATACCTTTAGATAAAATTTCAGTGTTAGTTACGAATAAATCATCACCAACTAATTGAACTTTATCACCGATACAATCAGTTAATTGTTTCCAACCTTCCCAATCGTTTTCATCCATACCATCTTCAATAGTGATGATTGGATATTTACCAATTAGTTCTTCTAAGTAGTCAACTTGCTCTGCTGCACTGCGTTTAGCACCGTGTTCACCTTCGAATTTAGTGTAATCATAAACACCATTTTCATAGAATTCAGAAGAAGCACAGTCAAATCCTAAGAATACATCTTCACCTGGTTTGTATCCTGCTTTTTCGATAGCTTTAATAATAGTTTCAACAGCGTCTTCAGTACCTTCAAATCTAGGAGCGAAACCACCTTCATCACCTACTGCAGTTTCTAAACCGCGTTCACTTAAGATTGATTTAAGGTTATGGAAGATTTCCGCACCCCAACGTAATGATTCTTTGAATGATTCTGCACCTACAGGTAAAATCATGAACTCTTGGAAAGCAATTGGTGCATCTGAGTGAGAACCACCATTAACAATATTCATCATAGGCACTGGTAATTGTTTACCATTGAATCCACCTAAATATTTATATAATGGTTGACCTAATAAATCAGCAGCTGCACGAGCTACGGCAATAGAAACACCTAAAATTGCATTTGCACCTAATTTACCTTTGTTGTGTGTACCGTCTAATTGAATCATCATTTTGTCAATAGATACTTGATCTAAAACTGAAAATTCACCTTCAACGATTTCTGGTGCAATCATTTCGTTAACATTTTCTACCGCTTTAGTCACACCTTTACCTAAATAACGTGATTTATCTCCATCACGTAATTCAACTGCTTCATGTTCACCAGTAGAAGCACCAGAAGGTACTAATGCACGTCCGAAAGCACCGCTTTCAGTTAATACTTCAACTTCAACTGTTGGGTTACCACGTGAGTCTAAGACTTCGCGAGCGTAAACATCTGTAATAATTGGCATGTTTAATATCTCCTTTAATTATATTATATGACTATTATAGCCTTTTTCTAAACTTTTATAAAATGATAATACATATAAAATCAAGAAAATTTGAACATCTATACGTTGCTGTAAATTCTTAACCTTAATGCATCTATACTAATGTTTAATCAATGATTCACCTGTCATTTCAGATGGTTGCTTAACGTTTAATAAATCTAATAATGTCGGCGCTAAATCTCCTAAGCGTCCAGTTTCTCTTAATGTAACACCGTCTTTAGTTACAATAACTGGAACAGGATTAGTTGTGTGTGTCGTCATAGGTTGGTCGTCATCAGTTAACACTTGATCTGAGTTACCGTGATCTGCAGTGATGATGGCATGACCACCCATATCAATAATTTTGTCAACGACTTCACCAAGACACTCATCTACTGCTTCGATTGCTTTAATTGTTGGTTCTAGCATACCACTATGTCCAACCATATCTGGGTTAGCAAAGTTCAATAGAATTAAATCTAAGTCACCTTTATCTAACTCTTCTAATAATGCATCTTTAACTTCATATGCACTCATCTCAGGTTTCAAATCGTAAGTCGCTACTTTAGGAGAATCGATGAGTCTACGACGTTCTCCTTCAAATTCTTCGTTTCGTCCACCACTCATAAAGTATGTCACATGTGGATACTTTTCAGTTTCAGCGATACGTAATTGTTTCAAGCCATTATCTTGAGCAACTTCACCGATTGTATTATTTAAGTCAACTTTTTCAAATACAATTTCAGCATCTACATTGTCATTATATTTCGTGAATGTAGCGTAGAATAAGTTGTCCACTTGTTCAACTTTAAATCCATCAAACGCTTTATTAGTAAAGATTTCTGAAAGTTGAGCTGCTCTATCTGGACGGAAATTATAGAAGATTACTGCGTCACCGTCGTTCACACCATCATTTTGGCCCTCAACTATAAACGGTTCGACGAATTCATCAGTCACATCATTTTTGTAATTAGCTTCAACGCCTGCTTTAGCTGAAGTAAATGTAGGACCTTCAAAGTTACGAATAGCATTATATGCACGTTCCTCACGATCCCAACGCTTGTCACGATCCATAGCATAATAACGTCCTGAAACCGAAGCGAATTGACCTACACCTAATTCCTTAAATTTATCTTCAGTTTCCTCTATATATTTCAAAGCAGATTTTTGATCAACATCACGACCATCTAAAAATGCGTGGACATATACTTTATCTATTCCTTGCTTTTTAGCTAATTCTAAAATAGCAAATAGATGCTTATAATGACTGTGTACACCACCATCAGAAAGCAATCCGAATACATGAAGCGCAGAGTCATTGTCTTTAACATGTTTAACAGCGTTATTTAATACAGTATTATCGAAGAATTCTCCGTCTTCAATCGATTTATTAATACGAGTTAAACTTTGATATACGATGCGTCCTGCACCAATATTCATATGTCCTACTTCAGAGTTACCCATTTGACCTTCAGGAAGACCTACATCTAAGCCACTTGCTTCTATTTGTGTTGTAGGATATTTTTCATAATATCGATCAAAATTAGGTTTGTGTGCTTGCTTAACTGCATTGCCATGTTCACTTTCACGATTTGCAAAACCATCTAAGATGATTAAGGCAGTTGGTTGTTTTGCCATAATTATTTTGCACCTTCTAACAATTGTACGAAATCTTCAACTTTTAATGATGCGCCACCTACTAGAGCACCATCGATATCTGATTGAGCCATATATTCTTTAATGTTATTAGGTTTAACACTACCACCATATTGAATACGTGTAGCGTCAGCAACCTCTTGACTAGATAAGTCAGCTAATGTTTGACGTACGTGAGCACACATTTCATTTGCATCTTCAGATGTAGATGACTTACCAGTACCGATAGCCCAAATTGGTTCATATGCAATAACAACTTCTTTAAGTTGATCATCTGATAAACCTTCGACAGCTTTTTTCACTTGATTACCTACGATTTCATTTGCTTTACCAGCTTCACGTTCTTCATCAGATTCACCTACACAAATAATAGGTGTCATACCGTGATTGAAGATAGCATGCGCTTTTTTGTTTACTTCTTCGTCAGTTTCGTGGAAATAGTCACGACGCTCTGAGTGACCAATCACTACATATTTAACACCTAATTCAGATAATGCTACTGGTGAAGTTTCTCCAGTATAAGCACCACTTTCTTCAAAGTAAGCGTTTTGTGCCCCAATTTTTAACCCTTTTGCTTTACCATCTTTAACAGCTGTTACTAAAGCGTCTAATTGGATTGTTGGTGCACAAATAACTGATTCTACTTCTTTAGGATTAGGTAATGTTGGTAATTCGTTTACAAAGTCTTTAGCTTCTTGAACTGTTTTATTCATTTTCCAGTTTCCGGCTATAATTGGTGTTCTCATTCATTACACTCCTTAATTTTTAGTGTTAAATTTGTAAGCTTTTATCCAAATACTTGCTTATTTCGAAATAAACATTGAAAGCAAAAATAACTTTCTGTTGTTTTATTCCCACATCAAAGTATTTAAAAACTTATTTATCATTAATAGCTTTTATACCAGGTAATTCTTTACCTTCTAAGTATTCTAATGATGCTCCTCCACCAGTAGAGATATGTGTGAAGTCATCTTCGAAACCTAATGAAATTGCTGCTGCGGCAGAGTCACCACCACCAATAATAGTAGTAGCGTCTTCCAATTTAGCAATAGACTCACATACACCGATTGTACCTTTAGCAAAATTACTAAATTCAAATACACCCATAGGTCCATTCCATACTACAGTATGTGCACCTTGTAATTCTTTATTAAATAATTCTACTGTTTTAGGCCCAATATCCATTGCTTCTTGATCTGAAGGGATTTCATTGATAGATACTTCAGTGATTTTTGCATCATTAGAAAATTCTTTAGCGATTTTACAATCTACAGGCAATACTATTTGATCGCCATTATTTTCTAATAAGTCTTTAGCAAAATCAATTTTATCTTCTTCCAATAATGAAAGACCTATTTCCTTACCTTGCGCTTTAATAAACGTATAAGCCATACCGCCACCGATTAAGATTTTATCTGCGATATTAACTAAATTTTTGATAACATTAATTTTATCTGAAACTTTAGCGCCACCTAAAATAGCAACTACCGGTTTTTGTGGATCATTCACTACGCCACCAATAAATTTAATTTCTTTTTCCATTAAATAACCGGCTGCTGTTTCTAAATGAGTAGAAATACCTACATTTGACGCATGTTCACGATGCGCTGTACCGAATGCATCATTAACAAATACATCACCTAATGACGCCCAATATTTACCTAATTCAGGATCATTTTTAGATTCTTTTTTACCATCTAAATCTTCGAAACGTGTATTTTCAACTAATAAAACATCGCCTTCATTTAAGTTTTCAATTGCTGTTTCAAGTTTTTCGCCACGTGTTTCAGGAACGAATATAACTTCTTTACCTAATTGCTTAGATAAGTTTTCAGCAACAGGCTTAAGTGAAAGTCCTTCTTTATCACTTTCTTCTTTAACTTTACCTAAGTGAGAGAATAAAACTAATTTACCACCTTGTTCAATAATATATTTGATTGTTGGTAATGCTTGAACAATTCTGTTGTCATTAGTGATTTCACCATCTTTAATTGGAACGTTAAAATCAGCACGCTCAAGAACAACTTTACCTTTTAAATCTAAGTCTGAAACGATTTTTTTAGCCATTATCTATTTCCTCCTTCGTATAGGAAAACTTTATATAAAAATAAGCGGAGAAGCGTATGTGCTCCCCGCTTACTCATAAGCTTATATATCTAATTAAAACAGTACAGAGCACTAGTCAAATTATGAACGTATAGAAGAGCATTTCACTCTTCACGCTATAACTTTAAATAACGTGCTTATCCGTTAAGCTTCAATTATTTAGAAAGTTCAGCTAAGTGAGCTAATGTACGTACTAATTGAGCAGTGTAAGACATTTCATTGTCGTACCAAGCTGCAACTTTAACTAATTGACGATCTCCAACAGTCATAACACGAGTTTGAGTCGCATCGAATAATGAACCGTAAGTCATACCTACGATATCAGAAGATACGATTTCGTCTTCAGTGTAACCGAATGATTCGTCAGAAGCTTGTTTCATAGCACTGTTAACTTGGTCAACAGTTACATCTTGTTTGTCTAATACTACAGTTAATTCAGTTAAAGAACCAGTAGCAACTGGAACACGTTGTGCTCCACCGTCTAATTTACCATCGATTTCTGGAATAACTTTACCGATAGCTTTAGCAGCACCTGTTGAGTTAGGGATAATATTTTCTGCTGCTGCACGTGCACGACGTTTGTCACCTTTTCTGTGAGGTGCGTCTTGTGTATTTTGGTCACCTGTGTAAGCATGAATAGTAGTCATGAAACCTTCAACTAAACCGAATTCGTCACTTAAAACTTTTGCAACTGGTGCTAATGAGTTAGTAGTACAAGAAGCACCTGAAACAACTGTTTCTGAACCATCTAATGTATCATGGTTAGTGTTGAATACGATTGTTTTTACATCACCTTTAGCTGGAGCTGAGATTAATACTTTTTTAGCACCTGCATCGATGTGAGCTTGTGCTTTTTCTTTATCAGTATAGAAACCAGTACATTCTAATACTACGTCGATATCTAAGTCGCCCCATGGTAATTTACCAGCATCTGGTTCATCGAATGATTTAATTTCTTTACCGTTCACACGGAAACCACCTTCGATAACTTCAACTTCTCCAGTGAAACGACCTTGCATAGTATCGTATTTTAATAAATGAGCTAACATATCGTCATCTGTTAAGTCGTTAACTGCTACTACTTCAAGACCTTCTACATCTTGAATTCTTCTGAATGCTAAACGACCAATTCTACCAAAACCATTAATTGCTACTTTAATTGCCATTATAATGGCCTCCTTTAAAAATGATATTTAAAAAGTATTAAACTTTTTATTACTATTGTAAAATGACTTTTGCTGCGGCTTCATCTGTAATCAATACAGTGTTTTCCGGTGCAATTGAAAGATAAGCTTTAATAGCTTCTCCTTTTGATTGTCCACCAGCAACCGCAAAGATAAACTCTTTGTTCTCAAGATCCTCTAGTTGAAGGCCAATCGTTTTGACCTTATGAACTATTTGACCCTGAGCATCAAAATAATACCCAAAAGCTTCACCAACGGCTTGATGATGTTGAAGGTTATCAATCACATCTTGAGATGATTGACGTCGATGCGCCATCTTCAGCGCATCACCAATGCCGTGTATTGTTATATTAGCTTGCTTGATTTTATCCAGTGTATGCATAACAGAAGGTTCCAACATTAACGTATCATATGTGGACTCACTCACGTTGTCTGGGACATAGAGTGTGGTATAATAACCGCCAGCTTGTTGGGCCATACTCGAAGCGATAGTATTCGCTTGATAAACGACATTTTCTCCAAGTCCACCTCTAGCTGGAACAAAAAATACGTTAAAAGGTAATAAATGTATCGACTCACTCACGCACGCCATTGTTGAACCACCAGTTACTGATACAATAGCATCTTCATAAAGTATGCCTTCTAAAAGTTGTCCAGCCTGTTGACCCATTTCACGTTTTACAGTTCGATTAGAATCGGAATCTCCTGGAATGACATGTACATCTTTAATATGAAATTTATCTTTGATAGCTCTGGCCAATTTATGATCATCGCTGTATACGTTAAAGTATTCACCTAGTTGTGCTAATACTTCAGTACCTTCATTAGTAATTTCCATTCCCGTAGGCTTGACACGAATTAATTCTTGCTTCTTTAACATGTCTGTTTCCGACCGTAATACTCTCTCAGTCATATCCATATGTTCACTTAGACTTCGTCTTCCTACAGGTTGATTTTGAGAGATAGTAGATAAAATATAAAAGCGTCTATACATCTTATCAATAAGATCAGGTATAAGCTTTTGTTGAACTTTAATTAAGTCTTTCACTACTATCTTCCTCCTTATATCTTTGTAACAAAGGTACCTGAGAGGCAATCATAACTAAGCTTTGACTTTTTAAGTCCCGCCCGGGACAAAATCTAACCTCTTTACACTTGCAATAGTACTATTACGTATTATAAATTGCAAGTGAATTCACTCAATTTCTAAGTTAAATTATAAAAGTTTGTAGGAAAACGATTACAAACAAAGTATAGACCCCATTCTTGTATAGTAATTTAATCATTGTTCGCTTTCTAAATAACTCTACCCAAATTAAATTTTATTCATACATTTGTTTTATTTAGTTGTTATGATTAACTATAATTTGAATATGAATAAAACTAGAGTGAGGTAAAACAATGTCGAATCATAATTATTCTGACGAAAAAATCGAAGTTATAGATCCGAGTGATGATAGATATAAAGGAGATGATTATTTTAATAAAAATTCATCTCAAAACAATCAAAATTTAAAAACTTTTAATCAAACTTATTCTTATAGTTGCACGCATTCAGGATGCGGCTGTATGTTAGGCTGTTTAACTATTTCACTTATTTCATTCTTACTTTCATTACTAATTTTTTGGATTATATAAACATAAAAAGGGTGGGACTGAATTCATTTTGAATTCGAAGTCCCACCCTTTGGGCTAACTCGAGTTAATAAAGATTAAAATGAACGAATCATGGCTTACTCAAGTGACCTTAAACCTATTTTTAGGAATAGTCACAAGATGAACTTTCCAAAAATTTTTAAGTTCTTTCTTATTAATCCTTTTTTGAGCTTTGAGAATTTTGATTGTTATTATTTTGTTTTTGTGTATTTTGGCCCGAACTAGCATTTTGATTGCCACTATTTCCATTGTTTTGTGGTCTGGTTGGCTGTGTTTGATTTGATTTATTTTGGGTGCTTTGACGATTTGCTGATGACTGGTTAGATTTATTTTGTTGTGGCTTTTGTTGTGTTGGCGATTGATCTTTTTGACTTGGGCTTTCTTTAGAATTTGAACTGTCTTGTCTAGATTTTTTTCTTTCGTCAGTTTTTGGCTCTTTTGCTCTCTTTTCTCCTGTTTGTGGATTTTGTTTCACCGGAGTTTGAGTCGTAGGTCTTTGTGGCGTTTGAACAGTTTGCTGCGTTTGTTGAGTTTGTTGAGTTTGAGGAACTTGTTGCGTTTGTTGTGTATTATCCTTTTTTTCTTCCTCCGATTTTTTGTCTTTTTTTTCCTTTTTATCTTTATCGTCTTTTTTCTTTTCTTGCTGTGTTGTTTGATTACTGAGTCGTTCGTTGCCTTTTTTTGAACTATCGACAAATGAGTAAATACCAAATGCTAAACCTATTAATAATAGCAAAACTACAATCGCACTAATAAATTTGGAGATACCGCTCATCTTGTTTACCTCTCTTTCATTCTTAAACACGAATTTATCTTAAAAACAATACTATTGAATCATTGTAAAAAATCAAATCTCAACTATTTTCAATAATTAAAAGTAGTATTTCCCTAAAATTATTTTTAACAGATCCTTTGGGAATAATTAAATAACAAAGTTCAATGAGATTATATAACAGTGATATTTGAGTTTAATCAATCAATACAACTTTATATTTAATTATCTCATACATGATAACATCATACTGATTGATTAACATCATTTTTAAATAACTTAATCAAATCTTAACACGAGAGTTCTTAGATTTACCTATTACATTTACCTGTGCAAAATGATTCACAACATCTTTTAAAAAAGTTTAAAATAAATAGTGATATAAAATGAAACTATTTCACAAGTATAAAAAGTAGAATTAGTTTTAACTTCTTTTTTTACTGGTTTATAATTATTTTAAAAAACTTTTATAGTTAGAACATAGATACTTTATTTTATTACCACTTTAACCTTTTATTTTACGGAATAAACAATGTTAAAAATTAATCTTTTATACAGTATTTACTATTAAAAGGGGTATATGTATTTTAGAATAGAAAAAAGGATCCATACGTTGCTCGCACGGATCCACTACTAAAGGGAGTCAAAATTTACCTTCGTTAGTATATTATGGGGTATACTCATACTAATTAAGAGATGTTTAATTAATTATCGAAGGTACAATTTTATTATAACTAATCTGTTTTTATTTTAAATGCATATTAAAAAAAGTCTTTGACATCTTATTGGCTAAAAAATGTATAAAATATGAATAATAATAATAACTATCAATAAGATGACAGCTTTTTATTTTCAGACGAGGTGAAACTATGAAACGCTATTTAATCACTGGTGGAACTGGCATGGTCGGTTCACACTTAGTCAATGAAATTAAACAAACCGATGCACATATTACAATTTTAACCAGACAGGATAAAACTTCTAATCATCCAAAAATCACGTATATCAACTGGTCAAAAGAGGATTGGCAACATCAAGTACCAGATATAGATATTGTTATTAATTTAGCTGGTGCAACGTTGAATAAACGTTGGACATCTTCCCACAAACAAGCGATGATGCTTAGTCGTATTCAATCAACGCAAACACTATTTGAACTTTTTGAAACACGTGAACACAAACCAGAAGTTTTATTTAACGCAAGTGCAATGGGCTACTACCCTCCAGATTTATTTACAAGTTATACGGAGTTATATCAAACACTTCCATTTGATTTCTTATCAGAAATCGTATATCAATGGGAACGTTTTGCTAATAAATTTAAGCAATTCGGTACACGTGTCGTTTTAGGTCGATTCGGCCTTATTCTATCAGACGATGGTGGCGCTCTTGAAATGATGAAACTTCCGTATCGTTTATACGTTGGGGGAAAACTCGGCTCTGGAAGACAATGGTACTCATGGATTCATATAGATGACTTAATTAGAGGTATTTTATTTACTATCAATCACGATAACGCTGAAGGTCCATTTAATTTAACTGCACCTATTCCTGAAAGACAAAATTTATTCGGTTATACATTAGCACGTGCGATGCATAAACCACATGAAACGTGGGCACCTAAATTGATACTACGTACAGTGTTAGGTCAGATGTCTACTGTCATATTAGATACACAAAAAGTACTTCCAAATAAATTACATGCACTAGGTTTTGAGTTTAAGTATAATAATTTAAGAAATGCTTTAGATGATTTAATTAAAGCTTAAGAATTACACCATAAGAAGAAGGGGTATGAAATGAAAGATACTCAATTAACATATATATTATTAATCATTGCAAGTGTTTTACTAATTGCTAATGGTATATTTGCATTTGAACGTACGTTATCAATGATATTAATGTCGATATTGTTTATATTAGTTGGAATCATTTTATTATCAACAACATTGAATACCATGTATCAAACATCAAAACACTCTAAACGTTAAATTTCATCGGTTTAAAGAAAATAATCATTTCATTCTAAATCTACATTCATATATTTTTTAAAACAAAAACCCTAGTAGACTAATGATAAAATATAGACTGACCCCAATTAGTGGGAATTATATA
>NZ_KV838765.1:0-25946 GCF_001838765.1 Staphylococcus sp. HMSC34G04 | reverse complement strand
TAAGCTAAGCACAGCTATGATTATTGGGGAGATTGGTGATATTAAGCGATTTAAATCAAATAAACAACTCAACGCTTTTGTAGGCATTGATATCAAACGATATCAATCAGGTAATACACACTGTAGAGATACCATCAACAAGCGTGGTAATAAAAAAGCGAGAAAACTTTTATTTTGGGTGATTATGAATATAATAAGAGGGCAGCATCATTATGACAATCATGTCGTCGATTATTACTACAAACTAAGAAAGCAGCCTAATGAGAAACCTCATAAGACTGCCATCATTGCTTGTATAAATCGATTATTAAAAACGATTCATTATCTGGTAATGAATCATAAATTGTACGATTATCAAATGTCACCACATTAGCCAAACGTACAATCAAATACAGTTTAACACCTTATTCAAAAAAATTAAAATGAACGGTTTAGTTAAGTAATGCTTATTTTAATTATAAGTACTTGACTAATCGTAGGAAAGAGTCCGGGTCATAAAACTATGTCCCGGGCTCTTTTATAATATAAAGGCAGTTGATGATTGAATCAAAAATGCATTAATATCAATCTTTTCGACACACGTTATAGGAGGACAAG
Source organism: Staphylococcus sp. HMSC34G04 (assembly GCF_001838765.1). NCBI lineage: Bacteria > Bacillati > Bacillota > Bacilli > Caryophanales > Staphylococcaceae > Staphylococcus > Staphylococcus sp. HMSC34G04. The sequence continues at coordinate 25,349 of NZ_KV838765.1, read as the reverse complement.
CATTCATGTCCTCCTACACTATTATTTAAAGAATTAAGATTCGTATTGACTTGAACCTTTTGACGGCTTAAGAATTGAATCTAAAATAGCTACAACAATAGTGAAGATGACAGCAATAATAATTGGATTAATTACATTTAGTGCCGGTCCACTATTTAAGCTATTCAATACGAAATTAACCATTTGAAGTAACAATACTGCCCAAATGAATGTCATGAGGTATCTCATATTATATAACCTCCACTTGTTTATTCGTTAACTCTATTTTAAGTGATAATATCTTATTTGTATAGTATAAATCTAAGACGTTGTTATCTCATACTTTTAATTAAAAGCAAAATAAGAAATTAGAGTATGTTGTAATTATAAAGATGTATTTAGTGAAGTTTGTTAAAATACTTAATGGAAATGTTTTGTATTAATTGGGAGGTTCTCTGCTTGAGTTTAAAAACATGAATATGTTAAATTAATACCTGGTATTAAAAAATTTTTAAGAAGGTGTACAACCATGAATGTGGGTATTAAAGGTTTTGGTGCATATGCACCTAAAAATATTATAGACAATGCCTATTTTGAGCAGTTTTTAGAAACTTCAGATGAATGGATTTCTAAAATGACTGGTATTAAAGAAAGACATTGGGCAGACGAAAATCAAGACACATCTGATTTAGCATACAATGCAAGTATTAAAGCGATAGAGGATGCTGGCATTCAACCAGAAGATATAGACATGATTATCGTTGCTACAGCTACTGGGGATATGCCTTTCCCAAGCGTAGCTAACATCTTACAAGAAAGACTAGGAACAGGTAAGGTTGCTACTATGGATCAACTTGCTGCATGTTCTGGCTTTATGTATTCAATGATTACTGCTAAACAATATATACAATCTGGTGATTACAAACATATTTTAGTTGTGGGTGCTGATAAATTATCTAAGATTACCGATATGACTGACCGTTCTACTGCTGTATTATTTGGCGACGGTGCTGGAGCTGTTGTCATGGGAGAAGTTGCTGAAGGCCGTGGTATCATTAGCTATGAAATGGGTTCAGACGGTAGTGGCGGTAAATACTTGTACTTAGATAGAGAAACTGGCAAACTCAAAATGAATGGTAGAGAAGTATTTAAATTTGCTGTGAGAATTATGGGTGATGCATCTACGCGTGTAGTTGAGAAAGCTGGTTTATCTTCTGAAGACATAGACTTATTTGTTCCACATCAAGCTAATATTAGAATTATGGAATCTGCGAGAGAGAGATTAGGAATAGAAAGAGAAAAAATGAGTGTCTCAGTAAATAAATATGGTAATACTTCGGCTGCCTCAATACCATTAAGTATTAATCAAGAATTGCAAAATGGAAAAATCAAAGATGACGATACATTAGTCTTAGTTGGCTTCGGTGGAGGTCTAACTTGGGGCGCAATCGTTATTAAATGGGGAAAATAGGAGGATAACGTATGAATAAAAATAATAGAGTTGTTATAACGGGTATCGGAGCCTTATCTCCAATTGGTAACGATGCTAAAACAACATGGGACAATGCACTAAAAGGTGTTAACGGTATAGATAAAATCACAAGAATAGATACTGATGATTATAATGTACATCTTGCTGGTGAATTGAAAGATTTTAATATAGAAGACCACATTGATAGAAAAGAAGCTCGCCGTATGGATCGTTTTACACAATACGCGGTGGTTGCTGCAAGAGAAGCGGTTAAAGATGCACAATTAAATATTAATGAAAAAAATGCCGACCGTATTGGTGTATGGATTGGTTCTGGTATCGGTGGTATGGAAACTTTCGAAGTTGCACATACAACACTTGTAGAAAGAGGACCACGTCGAGTAAGTCCATTTTTCGTTCCAATGTTAATTCCTGATATGGCTACCGGTCAAGTTTCTATTGATTTAGGTGCTAAAGGGCCTAATGGTTCTACAGTAACAGCTTGTGCTACGGGGACTAATTCAATAGGTGAAGCATTTAAAATTATTCAACGTGGTGATGCAGATGCAATGGTGACTGGTGGAACAGAGGCACCTATTACACATATGGCAATCGCAGGGTTTAGTGCTAGTCGTGCATTATCTACAAACAATGACCCTGAAACGGCTTGTCGACCATTCCAAGAAGGCCGTGATGGCTTTGTTATGGGTGAAGGGGCAGGTATTGTTGTACTTGAATCATTAGATTCAGCTAAAGAGAGAGGCGCTGAAATTTACGCTGAAGTTGTAGGTTATGGTTCCTCTGGCGATGCACATCATATTACAGCACCTGCGCCTGAAGGTGAAGGTGGCTCAAGAGCTATGCAAGCTGCTTTAGATGATGCTGGAATCAAAGCTCAAGATGTACAGTATTTAAATGCACACGGCACAAGTACACCAGTTGGAGATTTATATGAAGTTCAAGCGATTAAAAATACATTCGGTGATGCTGCGAAGTCATTAAAAGTAAGTTCAACTAAATCAATGACTGGACATTTATTAGGTGCTACAGGTGGAATTGAAGCTATTTTTTCTGCTCTATCAATTCGTGATTCAAAGGTAGCCCCTACAATACATGCAATCACACCAGACGAAGAATGTGATTTGGACATTGTTCCGAATGTAGCCCAAGACTTAGACATTACCTATGCAATGAGTAATAGTTTAGGATTTGGTGGACATAATGCAGTGTTAGTATTTAAGAAATTTGAAGACTAAAATTAAATAAATGTAAACAGAAATCTTCAAGTGATGAGTTATTAATTTAGCTACTCACTTGAAGATTTTTTTATAATAATAAGGATACTCCGATACTCACAACTATATAAGTGAGGTTAACAATCAATGTTGGAACTACCCATGGGGAAATTATATAACTTTCTTTTTTAACTTTTTGTGGATTGAAAAAGTGGTCATTTTTCATCATACGTTTTCTCTTAGTTGAGGAAAGTTGATACTTTAAACGACGAAATCCAAAACTTGTAGCATCAAATATTCCTTCTTGAATGAGTAAAATAAGGAAAGCAACTATAAAAATAATGAATGATGTATAAAATAAGATATTGATTAAATTTATAAAGTGATTTGAATAAAATAACCATATAATTATTGATAAAACTGGCGTAAATAATGACGAAATCAAATAAGAATTTATGGACATTAATGAAACCTCCTATCTATGCTAAATGTATTTTAACTTAATATTAGAAAAGGGTGGATTTTTATATTGTAAAAGTAAGAGAATAAAACAAAAAAGTCATTTATCTATATTTACTATAGTACTGTAATGCAAAATGATATTGCAATTGTATAAATATTATAGATATAATAAAGATTAATATTTCTGAAAATTATGAAGGGAATGTCAATTTTGAATATTCTTTAATTTAGGAGGGTGTATATGACTAAATATGTGTTGAAACGATTGTGTTATATGTTTGTGTCGTTATTTATTGTTATAACAATTACATTTTTCTTAATGAAATTAATGCCAGGATCTCCGTTTAATGACACAAAACTTAATGCGCAACAAAAAGAAATATTAAATGAAAAGTACGGTTTGAATGATCCAGTAGCATTACAATATGTTAATTATTTGAAAAATGTAGTAACAGGTGATTTTGGCAACTCATTTCAATATCATAATATGCCAGTGTGGGATTTAGTTAAACCACGATTGATACCTTCAATGGAGATGGGAATAACGGCTATGGTTATTGGTGTTGTTTTAGGTTTAGTATTAGGTGTTGCTGCTGCTACTAAACAAAATACATGGGTAGACTATACAACAACAATTATCTCTGTTATCGCAGTATCAGTGCCGTCATTTGTCTTAGCAGTTTTATTGCAGTATGTATTTGCAGTTAAGTTAGAATGGTTTCCAGTTGCAGGATGGGAAGGTTTTTCTACAGCTATTTTACCTTCTCTAGCACTATCAGCTACAGTTTTAGCAACTGTTGCAAGATATATTAGAGCTGAAATGATTGAAGTACTCAGTTCAGATTACATACTTTTAGCTCGAGCTAAAGGAAATTCTACTTTAAAAGTGCTCTTTGGACATGCATTACGAAATGCATTAATTCCTATTATTACAATCATTGTACCTATGTTAGCAGGTATATTAACAGGAACATTAACAATTGAAAATATCTTTGGTGTTCCAGGCTTAGGTGATCAATTTGTTCGTTCTATAACTACAAATGATTTTTCAGTCATCATGGCTACTACGATATTATTCAGTACTTTATTTATTGTTTCGATTTTTATTGTAGACATTTTATATGGTGTTATCGATCCAAGAATTCGTGTGCAAGGGGGCAAGAAATAATGAGTAATAAAGAAGATGTTACAAACATTAATGGCGATATTTCTAATGGCACGATGTCACATACAAGTAATGATATTTCGAATACAGATTTTATAATTAGAGATTTAGACTTGAATCAAGAGCCGGAAATGCCGCGTGAAAGTAAGAATTTTTGGCAAGATGCTTGGTCACAATTGAAACGTAATAAATTAGCAGTAATCGGAATGATAGGTTTGTTGCTTATAGTTATTATGGCATTTATAGGACCATTAATGAATAAACACGATTTTGCTGAGCAGAATGTTGATCATCGTAATCTCCCAGCAAAAATACCATTATTAGATCATGTTTCATTTTTACCTTTTGACGGTAAAGGTACGGACGGTAAAAATGCTTACAAAGAAGCTGGTGCGAAAGAAAACTATTGGTTTGGTACTGATCAACTTGGACGTGATTTATGGACACGTACTTGGAAAGGTGCGCAAATTTCACTTTATATTGGTGTAGTTGCTGCATTATTAGATATTTGTATTGGCGTTGTATATGGAGCCATTTCTGGGTTCTTTGGAGGCAGGGTAGATGATGTGATGCAAAGGATTTTAGAAATTATTGCTTCTATACCCAATTTAATTGTCGTTATTTTATTCGTACTTATTTTTGAACCTTCAATTTGGACTATTATATTAGCTATGTCAATTACTGGCTGGCTGGGGATGAGTAGAGTGGTACGTGGAGAATTTTTAAAATTGAAAAATCAAGAATTTGTTTTGGCATCTCAAACATTGGGTGCTTCTAAATTCAAGTTAATCTTTAAACATATACTACCTAACACTTTAGGAGCTATTGTCGTTACATCAATGTTTACCGTTCCAAGTGCAATATTTTTCGAAGCATTTTTAAGCTTTATTGGAATAGGGGTGCCTGCACCTAAGACGTCATTAGGATCTCTTGTCAATGATGGACGTGCAATGTTGTTGATACATCCTCATGAATTATTTATTCCAGCAATCATTTTAAGTTTATTGATTTTATTCTTCTATCTATTTAGTGATGGACTACGTGATGCATTCGACCCAAAAATGCGAAAATAAAGGAGGTAAAAATAATGACAGAAACGGTATTAGAAGTAAATGATTTGCACGTTTCCTTTGATATTGCTGCAGGAGAAGTGCAAGCTGTCAGAGGCGTGGATTTTCATTTGAATAAAGGGGAAACGTTAGCCATTGTTGGAGAATCTGGATCTGGAAAATCTGTAACAACTAAGGCAATTACAAAACTTTTTCAAAAAGATACAGGAAGAATAAAAAAGGGAGAAATCTTATTTTTAGGTGAAGACTTAGCTCAGAAAAGTGAAAAAGAACTGATACAGCTAAGAGGTCGAGACATTTCAATGATATTTCAGGATCCTATGACTTCTTTAAATCCAACAATGCAAATCGGAAAGCAAGTCATGGAACCTCTGATTAAACATAAGAAATTAAGTAAAGCAAAGGCCAAGCAAAGAGCATTGGAAATTTTGAATTTAGTTGGGTTACCTCGTGCTGAAAAACGATTTAAAGCCTATCCACATCAATTTTCAGGAGGACAACGTCAGAGAATAGTTATTGCAATAGCATTGGCATGTGAGCCTAAAATATTAATTGCTGATGAGCCTACAACTGCTTTAGATGTGACAATGCAGGCTCAAATTTTAGATCTTATGAAAGAACTACAAAATAAGATTGAAACTTCAATTATCTTTATTACGCATGATTTAGGCGTTGTAGCAAATATTGCGGACAAAGTAGCCGTAATGTATGGGGGACAGATGGTTGAAACAGGGGATGTGAATGAAATATTTTATGATCCTAAACATCCCTATACATGGGGGTTACTTTCTTCAATGCCTGATTTAACAACCAGTAATGACACGGATTTAATTGCAATTCCAGGTACACCACCAGATTTACTTCATCCACCTATTGGTGATGCTTTTGCACGTAGAAGTCGATATGCCTTAGATATTGATTTCAAGGAAGAACCGCCTTGGTATAAAGTGTCACCCACTCATTTTGTAAAATCTTGGTTGTTAGATGCAAGAGCTCCGAAAGTTACGCCACCATCAATGGTTCAAAAACGATTAAGAACAATGCCAAATAATTATAAACAACCACAAAGAGTAGAGAGGGTGGCTTTTAATGAGTAATGAAAATGTATTATTACAAGTTAAAAACTTAAAACAATATTTTAATCAAGGTAAACATAATGAAGTTAAAGCGATTGATAATATAAGTTTTGATGTTTATAAAGGGGAAACGTTAGGGCTTGTAGGAGAGTCTGGATGTGGTAAATCAACGACTGGAAAAGCCATTATCAAATTAAATGATATTACTGATGGTGCAATTGAGTATGATGGTAAAGATATTCATCAAATTAGAAAACGTAAAGAGCGATTGAAGTTTAATAAAAAAATTCAAATGATATTTCAAGATCCATATGCATCTCTAAATCCTCGGTTAAAGGTTATGGATATCGTAGCTGAAGGAATAGATATTCACAAACTTGCTAGTAGTCAGCGGGATCGAAAGAAACGTGTATACGACCTTTTAGAAACAGTTGGTTTAGGTAAAGAACACGCGAATCGTTATCCACATGAGTTTTCAGGCGGACAAAGACAACGTATTGGTATCGCACGTGCATTAGCTGTAGAGCCAGAATTTATTATTGCAGATGAACCGATATCAGCATTAGATGTATCGATTCAAGCTCAAGTCGTTAATCTTTTATTAAAGCTACAACGTGAACGTGATATTACTTTAATGTTTATTGCTCATGATTTATCAATGGTGAAATATATTTCCGATAGAATTGCAGTAATGCACTTCGGTAAAATTGTAGAAATTGGACCGGCTGATGATATTTATAAATATCCATTACATGATTATACTAAGTCATTATTAAGTGCCATTCCACAGCCTGATCCTGATGTTGAGAGAAATCGTCAACGTGTTTTATATCATGAAGATGCAAAGCTTAATGAACAAAGACAATTAAATGAAATTAGACCACAACATTATGTATTTTCTACTCAAAACGAAGCAATTAAATTGAAACAAAAGTATGGTTTGTCTGTTAAATAAGTTAAGAAAGGGGGAATTAAAAGATGAAAAGTTTGAAAGGCTTAATTATTTTATTAAGTGTATGCATAGTTTTATCTGCTTGTAGTAATAAGCAGAGTTTATATTCAGATCAAGGGCAAGTTTTTAGGAAGGTCATTTCACAAGATATGACGACACTTGATACTGCATTAATCACAGATGCTGTTTCTGGTGATATAGCAGCGCAAGCATTTGAAGGATTATATACTTTAAATAAAGAGGATAAAGCTGAGCCAGCCATTGCAACATCTTTTCCAAAGAAGAGTAATGGTGGCAAAACACTTACGATTAATTTAAGAAAAAATGCAAAATGGTCCAATGGAGATTCGGTAACTGCATATGACTTCGTATATGCGTGGAGAAAGGTAGTTAATCCTAAGACGGCTTCTGAGTTTGCATACATAATGAGCGATATAAAAAATGCAGATGAAGTTAATGCAGGTAAAAAATCAGTCAAAGATTTGGGTATCAAGGCTATAGGTAAATATCAATTGCAAGTTGATTTAGAAAGACCTGTACCTTATATTAATGAACTATTAGCACTTAATACATTTAATCCTCAAAATGAGAAAGTTGCTAAAAGGTTTGGAGAACAATATGGTACAACTGCTGAAAAAGCAGTGTACAATGGACCATTTGAGGTAACAAATTGGAAAGTGGAAGATAAAATTCAATTAGTTAAAAATGAACAATATTGGGATAAAAAGAATGTAAAATTAGATAAAGTGAACTATAAAGTATTAAAAGATCAACAAGCAGGTGCATCGTTATATGATACTGGCTCGGTCGATGATACTATTATAACTTCTGAACAAGTTGATAAATATAGAGGAGAATCTGCTTTGAATTATCGTTTAACAGCAGCAACATTCTTTATTAAAATGAATCAAAAAACAGTTCCTGAATTTAAAAATAAGCATTTAAGATTGGCTATAGCTCAAGCAATAAATAAAAAAGGATATGTCAATTCTGTTTTAAATGATGGTTCGCTACCATCAAATAATTTTACTGGTATAGGAACTGCCGATACTCCGGATGGCAAAGATTTTGCAAGAACCATCAAATCACCATTAAAATTCAACCCTGATTTAGCGAAAAAGAATTGGAGAGAAGCACAAAAAGAATTAGGAAAAAATAAATTTACTTTTACGATGAACACACAGGATACACCTGCTTCAAAAATTGCTGCAGAATATATAAAATCCCAAGTTGAGAAGAATTTACCAGGTGTGACACTCAAAATTAAACAAATGCCATTTAAACAAAAAACTACTTTAGAATTAGCAAATAACTATGAAGCAAGTTATTCAGGTTGGAGTCCTGATTATCCTGATCCAACAGCATTTCTTCAAACAATGACCAAAGATAATGCACAGAATAATACAGATTGGAGTAATAAAGAATACGATCAATTACTCAAAGAAGCCAACAGCAAGCTTTTACGAAAGCCAGGTGAACGTAATACCTCATTACAAAAAGCGGAATATATCTTATTACATGAAGCGCCAGTCGCTCCTGTTTATCAAAAAGGAGAGGCACACTTAACGAATCCGCAAGTAAAAGGATTACAATATCACAAAGTAGGGCCTGAAACGACGCTTAAACATGTCTATATTGATAAATCAATCAATAGGGAGACAGGTAAATAGGAGTATAAAAATGCCTCGAAAATTATTTCCGAGGCATTTTTATATTATATAGTATTATCTTTTTCGACCTAAGCCCATTGCTTTTTCCATTTTTTTCAATGTTTTAAATGAAGCTTTTTGAGCTTTTTCTTTACCTTTATCTAGAATATCATCTAGGTCATCAGAATTATAAAAGCTTGCATATTTTTCTTGGAAATTAATAAGAAAATCTTTAACGATTTCCGATAAATCACCTTTAAATTTACCGTAACCTTCACCTTCATATTTAGATTCAATATTTTTAATAGAGTCATTAGTTAGACCAGAATAAATTGAAAGTAAATTTGAAATGCCTGGTTTATTCTCACGATCAAATTTTATTATACCGTCAGAGTCTGTTACAGCACTTTTAATTTTTTTGGCAGCGACATGAGGTTCATCCAATAAAGAAATGAAATTCTTCTGATTATCATCACTTTTACTCATTTTTTTAGTAGGATCTTGTAAACTCATCACACGCCCACCAACTTTAGGCATTCGTACCTCTGGTTTTACTAATACATCGTTATATCTACTATTGAAACGATCTACTAAATTACGTGTCAGTTCCATATGTTGTTTTTGATCATCACCAACAGGAACAATGTTAGTGTTGTAAATCACGATATCAGCCGCCATCAATGGTGGATAAGTGAGTAGACCAGCAGGCACTCCATCTGCGCGTTTCTGAGCTTTGTCTTTAAACTGAGTCATACGTTCCAATTCACCAATAGAAGCTATTGTTGTAAGCATCCAACCAGCTTGCACGTGTGCAGGGACTTCAGATTGAATAAATAAAGTCGATTTATCTGGATCAATACCTGATGCCAAATAAATTGCTGCGAGTTGACGTATTTGTTTGCGTAATTTTAAGCGGTCTTGTGGTACCGTTATTGCATGTTGGTCTACGATACAGAAAAAACATTCATAGTCATCTTGAACATCTACAAATTGTTTTAATGCACCAATGTAGTTACCAATTGTTGGAATACCACTTGGCTGAATTCCTGAGAATAAAGTTTCCATATTAGATGCCTACTTTCTAATTAATATTGTTTATGTAACATTATAACAGTATTTCGTTAATTTGTAAGTTGTGTTAAAATATCAATATCTGGGTATATCGTTAAAGAGAGGTATACATTTTTATTTATTTTTAAGATTTCTCAGAAAAATTAGGTTTTTCTCATTTAATTTTAATCTTAGCCATTTATAATAATAAGTGTAAGATTAAGAAAGCTAAAAACTTAATTTCTTTAATTAACAAATAATTTTAAAATAATGAATTAAATTCATTCTATAGGAGAGTGAGATGTATGGTAACATTATTTACTTCACCAAGTTGCACATCTTGCCGTAAAGCGAAAGCATGGTTACAAGAACATGATATTCCGTATACGGAGCGTAACATTTTTTCTGAACATTTAACAATTGATGAAATTAAACAAATTTTAAAAATGACTGAAGATGGAACTGACGAAATTATTTCAACACGTTCTAAGACATATCAAAAATTGAATGTGGATATAGATTCATTACCATTACAAGATTTATACTCAATCATTCAAGATAATCCTGGCTTGTTACGTCGTCCAATTATTTTAGATGACAAACGTTTACAAGTTGGATACAACGAAGATGAAATTCGTCGTTTCCTACCACGAAAAGTACGTACGTTCCAATTACAAGAAGCGCAACGTTTAGTTGATTAATAATAATATTAACAACTTCTTTGAAAGATATTTGAGAGTGGAATAGAATTCTTGCTGATTTCGTTTTTCCACTTTGGTAACGAAGAATCGTGTTGAACAACGCTTAACATATGCGTACTAACAATTTAGTCATCGATTGCCATTCGTTAAAGTATGCCTAGGACATTTTTCGTCCTAGGCTCTTTTATATATAATCTTATTTAAAGTAAGTTTTTTGTTATTAAAACAGGGAATATGTTAGAATAGATGTCCAAATGAATAATAGTTAAATTTAATCAAACAAATAAATTGTAATTTAACCTCCGTTCTAATACAATATGGTTACTATTCATCGACTGTAAGGAGTGAGATGATATGAGAATAGAACGTGTTGATGATACAACAGTAAAATTGTTTATAACATATAGTGACATTGAAGCACGTGGTTTTAGTCGTGAAGACCTATGGAGTAACCGTAAACGTGGTGAAGAATTTTTCTGGTCAATGATGGATGAAATTAATGAAGAAGAGGATTTTGTAGTTGAAGGTCCACTTTGGATTCAAGTACACGCTTTTGAAAAGGGCGTGGAAGTAACGATTTCTAAATCAAAAAATGAAGATGCTATGAATATGTCAGACGATGATACAAATCATCAATTTGATGATCAGGTAAATGAATTATTGGCTCAAACACTTGAAGGTGAAGAAAGTTTAGAAGATTTATTTGAACAACGTAAACAACAAAAGAAAAACCATCAAGATAAACAACAAAGACGTGCGCATAAGCCATCAAATGTAAGAAATATTATAGTGAAATTTGACGATTTAGAGCAAGTTATCGACTATGCTTATCATAATAATCAAAACACTGATGAATTTGAAGATTTATTATATATGATTGATAATAAATATTATTACTCAATTCATTTTGATGATTCAGTTTCACAAGAGATGATTAACGATAGTTATAGTCAGTTATTGGAGTTTGCATATCCAACCGATAAAACAAATATATATTTAAACGACTACGCTAAGATTATTATGAGTCACAATGTTACTTCTCAAGTACGTAAATACTTTACTGATACAAACGAATAATAATGATTTAAAAGGTGCCATTGGGCACCTTTTTTTTAAAAAAAAAGTAAAACTATGCTGTACTCCGTTATTAATAATGGGGTGAGGAGATGTTAATGGCAATCAATCAGCAAGGTCAGAAAATTTTAGCACAACATGCAAACAAATTTGATAAATATCAATGTCCTCACTGTAAGTCTGAGGTGATACTCAAACAAGGGATGACTTTAATAGCTCACTTTGCGCATAAAACACGTTTTAATCACCACTGTTCAAAGTCAGAATCAGTTGAACATTATGAAGCAAAGTTATATTTAGCAAGAATTTATAAAGCATTGAATTTTAACGTGGAAATTGAACCTTATTACAAAGAAGTTTTGCAATATCCAGATATTGTGATCAATCAAGAAAATGCAATTGAAGTTCAATTTTCTAAAATAAGTATCAGTAAAATTATTCGCCGAACAACTGGTTTAAAGCGAATAGGTTTGAATGTGATTTGGATTATTAAAGATGTTCCTTTGAAAGATAAATACGTTAAATTATCACCATTTCAAAGTGCTTTTATTCATCCAATTAATAGAACATTAGTAACATGGGATTCAAAAAAGTTTGTATTAATATTATATAGTCATCTTCAACATGTAGGCGGTAAAAATTTTGTTGCACAAAGAAAAGTTTTAAAATTTGAGGATATAATAAATATGACTTTTCAATCAAATAATGTTCCCAATTTTAGGTTGTCTGCTTCTAATATACAACGTTATATAAACTATTGTAGAAAGCGCCACAGTGTTTTAGAACCTACACTCAGTGCCATGTATCAATTAAATATGTGTGATTCTGATGTAATTTCTAAATTAGGATATATTGTACCACATCAAATATATTTAATAACGCATCCAATAGAATGGCAATTAAAATATCTGTTGCTAAGAAGAACATTAAATGAAAATGAATTATGTAAACAACTTCTTAGTAAAGTTAAGTTTAGGGTGTTTGTAACGTTTCAATACGACAAACGTCAAATATTAAACACTATTTTGCGTGAATTTGATTATTTATATGAACATGAAGGCTTAAACGTGCAAAAGTAGTGCTAAAATGAGAAAATTAAGCTATTAGATTATTAAGGAGGTTTACATTATGAGTCAACAATTAACAAGAGAAGAACAGGAACGTAAATATCCTGAATATACATGGGATTTAACAACTATATTTAAAAGCGATGAAGCATTTGAAGAAGCTTTTAAAAGTATTGAAGCTAAAATAGGTGAAGAAGAAAAATTTAAAGGTCATCTTGGTGAAAGTGCCGAAACACTATATGAAGCGCTAAGTCTTGAAGACGAGCTAGGTACAAAATTAGAAAAGGTATATGTATACGCACATTTAAAACAAGATCAAGATACTGCAAATGATAAGTATACCGGTTTAGAAGCACGTGCACATCAACTTGTTATTAAATATAGCTCTGCATGGAGTTTTTTAGTACCTGAAATTTTACAACTAGATGAAGCTACTATTCAATCTTTTATCGATTCTAATGATAATTTAAAACGTTATGAATTCGATTTGAAATTGATTAATGAGAAACGTCCACATATATTAGATACGAATACAGAAAAGTTATTAACAGAAGCACAAGACGCACTTTCTACGCCTTCTAATGTATATGGAATGTTTAGCAATGCAGATTTAGAATTTGAAGATGCTATAGATAAAGATGGTCAAGCTTATCCTTTAACACAAGGTACATTTATCAAGTATTTAGAGTCTGATGATCGTGAGTTAAGAGCTTCTGCATTTAGAAATGTTTATAAAGCATACGGTGCGCATAATAACACACTAGGTGCTACTTTAGCTGGTGAGGTTAAGAAAAATGTATTTAATGCTAGAACACATCATTATCGTTCAGCACGTGAAAGAGCTTTAAGTAATAACCATATTCCAGAAGCTGTTTACGATAACTTAATCAAAACGGTCCATAAATACTTACCATTATTACACAGATACACGAAGCTTAGACAAGAGTTACTAGGTTTAGACGATTTAAAAATGTATGATCTTTATACACCACTTGTTAAAGACGTTAAATTTGAAATGCCATATGAAGAGGCAAAATCTTGGATGTTAAAAGCACTTGAGCCAATGGGAGAAGAATACTTAAACGTGGTTAAAGAAGGTCTAGATAACCGTTGGGTCGATGTATATGAAAATAAAGGTAAACGTTCAGGCGGATATTCATCCGGTGGGCATTTAACTAATCCTTTTATTTTACTTAACTGGTCTGACACTGTTTCTGATTTATATACTTTAGTACATGAATTTGGTCACTCTGCACATAGTTACTTTAGTAGACAAAATCAACCATCAAATTTAAGCGATTATACAATCTTTGTCGCTGAGGTTGCATCAACTTGTAATGAGGCTTTACTGAGTGACTACATGGATAAACATTTGGATGATGAACGACGTCTATTGTTACTTAACCAAGAATTAGAACGATTTAGAGCAACACTATTCCGTCAAACCATGTTTGCTGAATTTGAACATAAAATACATCAAATAGAAGAAGCTGGGGAGCCATTAACGCCAAATCGTATGAATGAAGAATATGCTAAACTTAATAAATTGTATTTCGGCGAAGCGGTAGAAACTGACGAAGATATCAGTAAGGAATGGTCACGTATTCCTCATTTCTATATGAATTATTATGTATATCAATACGCTACTGGTTATAGTGCGGCGCAAAGTTTAAGTCATCAAATATTAACTGAGGGTCAACCTGCTGTTGAACGTTATATCAATGAATTCTTAAAAAAGGGTAGCTCAAACTATCCAATCGAAATATTAAAAAATGCAGGTGTTGACATGACAACTCCTCAACCAATAGAGGAAGCTTGTGAAGTATTTGAGCAGAAATTAGATGCTTTTGAAAAGTTAATGAAAGCTTAGCAGAATTGAATTCGCTTACAATATGAACAGATTGTGACAATTTGATTTTATGAATAAACAAGGGTTGAAAAGGATATTTTACCGTGTTATATTATGAACGTGAAATTAATCACATAACAAACATACCCCTTTGTTTGAAGTGAAAAATTTCTCCCATCCCCTTTGTTTAGCGTCGTGTAATCAGACACGGCGTTTTTTTATTTGAAAATTTTTAAATTGAATATAAAAATTGTTGCTATACATCATATATACATTATTGTGTATATTTTTAATGAAAAAATACATCAGTAAATATTAAAAAACGCCTATGACAACTATTCGTGTCATAGGCGATTTTTTAATTTATAGATAACTGAGTTAAAAACAAATGTGAAATATTCTTTTTATACTCGAGCGTCCACGCTATCGTAATTAAGATTTATTTTTCAAAATGAAATTTGTATAGCTCTCATCATATCTATCATTAACACTGAGGCATTTTAGACTTCCAAAATTCTCCCTCTGGATATTGCAACTTTTCAACTTTTTGTTGAAGTGTGAGTTTCTTTAATTCTTTGTTTAATAATTTTTCAGGCCATTCATAAATTGTTAAAAGTTCTTCCATTGTTACTAGTTGTTTCTTTTGAATGTAGTATTCTAATTTTGGAGGAAGATTTTTCTCTATAGGTTGTCCCATTAACTCATTAATAATGTAAGTATAGATATGATAAGGATATAATCCTTCGACTTTTAAACCTTCTTCATGAACATTTTCGCTGAAAAAAACAAGTGAGGGAGCTTGTTCTATTTCCATTTCTCTTGCAATGTGAAGATCAACTTTCAAGCTGTCAGTCAACTTGTCCTTTTGCAAGTCTTCTTTAAAAACTTGATAGTCAATACCGGCATTATTAATACAATCAGAAATCATATCTTCGGTAATAATATCACGTTTTGGAATGATTTCATTTTGCATTAAATGTATAAATCTTTCTGCTCTGATGCGACCTTGAAGTTCAGCGGCTTTATAGGCAAGTGCAATATTGTCAAAATCCGAAGTACTTTGAGCTTGACACTTAGTTAATACCTTTAAAGAAGGGTTTAAAATATGTCTTACCTTTATATATTTATTATATTCAATTCTTAATTTTGATAAGATTGCAGATAATTTAAAACAATCTTTACTAAAAGGATCAAAAAAAGAATAGATTTCTATTTTGCTAACAGGTGATAGATTAGTATCTTCACGACTCTTATTCTCCATGATTCTTAATTCTTCAGCCATGTATTTTCACCTACAATTAAATTTAGGAATTTACCATGTGATGTGCAGTAAGTCTTAATCGCTCAAACAAGTAATCGCCTACACCCGCAGGAAGTTCGGCGTGTTGAATAGCAGTATGCATGTTCTCAAGCCATGCATCACGTTCATACTCACTAATTGTAAATTCCATATGTCTTCGTTTTAACATGGGATGACCATGTTCTTGTGTATATAAGTCAGGACCTCCAAGAAACTGTGTCAAAAATTGTTTCTGCTTTCGACTGGTTTCTTTGAAATCGCCTGGGAATAAATGATTGATACGAGAATCTTTCTCGACAAGTTGATAGAAATGATCAATCATTTGATACAAGGCTTTTTGACCAATCAACTCATATGGTGTTTTAGACATAATATCACCGTGTTCCATTAATATATATCTAATATAACATGAATTTTTACATTTAAAAGTAATTTGCCTTATCGACAACTGTTACTCTTTATTGCTTACATTTTGTTTTTCTTGAAAAAAACGTTGCACCTTATTCAAGGGTTTTTGATGTTGAAGATTAAAATATTGAAGTAAACTTTTAAATTTTGAATATCCCTCATCATAAGAATGGACTTCAAACTCTAATTCATAATCAGTTTTGCCGAGATATTCACTCTTATCTAATACTAGTAATTCATTTTGATAATCAGTTTCTAAACGATAGGTAGTTAAGTTTCCTAACACTTTAAGCTCATTTTCTAAAATATTAAAGTCATGTTCTAAAATATTTCTAATATCTTTGGGTAATTGAGAGAGTTGAAGTGACATATCAAGTTTAGGTTCTATATTTACTGAGTGATTATATTCTGTTAATCCAACTTCAGCAGGGACTTTTAAAGTCATTTCATACATATAATCTTTGACTCTTATACGCAAAGCAGCCTGATGTTGCTTTAATTTAAAATTCTCTGTGTCGATATAGAAATTAGTTTGCTTAAAAGGTGATTGATTTTTGAAATAGAGTTCATAGATTTTTGAGTAAGTATCTTGACCTAGTATTTGTTTAAATTCAATCTCATTATTCATAGACATAAAAGTCACCTCTATCATGTTTTAGCTATTGTAAATTTAGCATGTCTTATTATGACGAATTTTGATTTATAATTAAAGTCAAACACTATAAGTAAAAGTTGAAACTTAAATTGGCTAGGTGAGTTAGAAGATAAAAAGATTGTGGTAATCACTAAATCATCATAAAAGAATGAGTAATGATAATAGTAAAAACATGAGAGACTAGAAGATTTTTTCTGTGAGTTGTAGCGTGTTTTGATAGGTTGTAATATGTTAAACTAGTATGGAATAAGGAGGAAACAAGCATGCGTATTTACATAAATGAAATTAAATTAAAAGATGATGGCGTTTATTGCTTCTCAGAGGAATCTACAGAAGGATTAGAAGAGGTAGGTCAAATGCTTGTTGATAGTGATAATTATGGTTTTGCTTATCTTTTAGATGATGGACAATCATATTCATATTTGATTTTTGTTCAGGAAACATGGTCGATGTTGCATGAGAATAGAGATAAAAAAATCATTATTAATAATCATTTAGAACTTAAGCATTTCCAAGAAGAATTAGATTATGTTTTGAATAACATAGAAGGAAACAATAACTATGGTAAGGAGTTTGTTTCAGCTGTTGAAAAAACTTTCGAACTAGAGTGAAGCGGAGTGAAACAAAATGAACCAGTGGGATCAATTTTTAACGCCATATAAGCAAGCTGTCGATGAGTTAAAAGTAAAACTTAAAGGATTAAGAAAACAATACGAAGTGGGAGAACATAATTCTCCAATTGAATTCGTAACTGGAAGGGTAAAACCTATTTCAAGCGTTATAGACAAAGCGAACAAAAGGGGTATCCCTTTTGATTGTTTACATGAAGAAATGTACGATATTGCTGGTCTTAGAATTATGTGTCAATTCGTGGATGACATTGACATAGTTGTTGATATATTAAGACAACGTCAAGATTTCAAGGTTATAGAAGAAAGAGATTACATTCGAAATACAAAAGAAAGTGGCTATCGTTCTTATCACGTGATAATCAAATATCCTATTGAAACACTCAGTGGACAAAAGCACATATTGGCTGAAATTCAAATCAGAACCTTAGCAATGAACTTCTGGGCTACAATCGAACATACATTAAGGTATAAATATGATGGGGCATATCCAGATGAGATTCAACATCGTTTAGAGAGAGCAGCAGAAGCGGCATATTTATTAGATGAAGAAATGTCTGAAATTAAAGATGAAATTCAAGAAGCGCAAAAGTATTACACGCAAAAGCGTGCTAAGAAACATGAAAATGACTAATGAGGTGTAAATCATGCGTTATACAATCCTTACTAAAGGTGATTCAAAATCAAATGCATTAAAGCATAAAATGATCAATCATATGAAAGATTTTCAAATGGTAGAAGATAGCGAAAATCCTGAAATTGTCATTTCAGTTGGGGGAGATGGAACGTTATTACAAGCTTTCCATCAATATAGTCATATGTTATCCAAAGTTGCTTTTGTCGGGATACACACCGGTCATTTAGGATTTTATGCAGATTGGTTACCTCATGAAGTTGAAAAGCTTATTATTGAAATTAATAATTCGGAGTTTCAAGTTATTGAATATCCACTCTTAGAATTAATAGTCAGGTATAACGATAATGGTTATGAAACAAGATACCTTGCTTTAAATGAAGCAACAATGAAAACTGAAAATGGCTCAACATTGGTTGTAGACGTCAATATAAGAGGTAAACATTTCGAACGATTTAGAGGAGATGGGTTGTGTATATCTACACCCTCGGGTTCGACAGCTTATAATAAAGCTTTAGGTGGTGCGCTCATACATCCATCACTTGAAGCGATGCAAATTGCTGAAATTGCATCTATTAATAATAGAGTGTTTAGAACGGTAGGCTCGCCATTAGTACTTCCTAAACATCATACGTGTTTAATTACGCCGGTAAATCACGATACGATTAGAACCACAATCGATCATGTTAGTATTAAGCACAAAAACGTCAATGCAATACAGTATAGAGTTGCTAATGAGAAAGTGCGTTTTGCCAGATTCCGTCCATTTCCGTTTTGGAAAAGGGTACATGACTCATTTATTTCTAGTGATGATGAACGATGATTTTAACATATCAAATTGTACAGTCAGAACCAGTGAAAACTTTTTTGAAAAATCAAGATTATTCTAAACGCACGTTGAGCGCCATTAAATTAAATGGCGCTTTACTATTAAACGGTTCACCTGTAACTGTCAGACAAGTTATGGACAAAGGTGATAGATTAGAAGTTCATTTTCCAAGTGAAACACCAAGTGAGAATTTGATTCCCTACGATAAGGAATTAGAAGTCATTTATGAGGATGCGTATTTGATAATTGTAAACAAGCCACAAATGCAAAATTGTGCACCTTCAAGAGAACACCCCCATGGCAGTTTAGTAGAACAAGTGCTTGCTTATTATACAAAAAAAGGCGAAAAAATAAATCCTCATATTGTAACTCGACTTGATCGAAACACTTCAGGTTTAGTTGTGTTTGCTAAATTTGGACATGTACACAATTTGTTTTCAAAGGTGAAATTTAAAAAAGAATATGTCGCCTTAGCCTATGGCCAAACACAATCTTCAGGTGTTATTGAAGTGCCTATTGCAAGGCTGAGTGATAGTATCATTAAGCGAGAAGTTAATGAAAAGGGAAAGTATGCAAAAACTGTCTATCAAAAGCTTATGCAAAATGAGACTGCTAGTTTATGTAAGATTAATTTACTTACTGGAAGAACGCATCAAATTCGAGTTCACTTTGAGTATATTGGTCATCCATTAATTGGCGATGATTTGTACGGTGGAAATCATCCTTGTGTTCATGGACAAGCGTTACATTGCTGTTCAGTCGAATTTATCCACCCCATATACAGGTCTCATTATCTGATAAATGTTGATTACAAACAATTAATTAAATTATTCAACATGGTATAATAAATATGTTTTGGAGGTGTTAACATGTCTAACGAAACTGAAATGAAAGACAACGTTCGTGAAGACGTATATGATAAAGAATTATTTGATCGATTATTAGATCAAAATGATATAGATGAATTCAGAAAAGAATTTTTAGAATTACATAATTATGAGCAAAGTGAATACTTTGAAGATACGGATGATGGAAATAGACAAAAAATATTTGAGTTTTTATCACCCAAAGAAGTAGCAAATTTCTTTGATCAATTAGACTTTGATGACGATGATTATGAGAGTCTTTTTGATAATATGGATGCTACTTATGCTAGTCATGTCTTAGAAGAAATGTCTTATGATAATGCAGTAGATATTTTAAATGAGTTATCTAAACCTAAAGTGGCGAGTTTGCTAACATTAATGAACAAAGATAATGCTAATGAAATCAAAGCTTTATTACATTATGAAGAAGATACTGCCGGCGGTATAATGACTACGGAATTTATTTCTTTAAAATCAACTACACCTGTTAAAGAAGCGTTAATTCACGTAAAAGAACAAGCGCCTGATGCTGAAACAATATATGTCATATTCGCAGTAAATGAAGATGAACAACTTGTTGGTGTTCTATCACTTAGAGATCTTATTGTAGCTGAGAATGATGCATACATTGAAGATGTTATGAGTGAACGTGTCATCAGTGCTAATGTCGGTGATGACCAAGAAGATATTGCTCAATTAATGAGAGACTATGATTTTATAGCTGTTCCAGTTGTAGATTATCAAAATCATTTACTAGGTATTATTACTATTGATGATATCCTGGATGTTATGGATGAAGAAGCAAGTGAAGACTACTCACGATTAGCTGGGGTATCTGACATTGATTCTACAAGTGACTCAGTGTTTAAAACGGCGAGTAAAAGGTTACCATGGCTCATTGTGTTAACATTTTTGGGTATGATTACTGCTACTATATTAGGTAGTTTTGAAGATACATTATCTCAAGTGGCATTACTTGCAGCATTTATTCCAATTATAAGTGGTATGTCAGGAAATTCTGGTACACAATCATTAGCCGTTTCTGTCCGTAATATATCTACTGGGGAAATAAATGAACAGAGTAAATTTAAGATTGCATTGCGAGAAGCGGGA
The DNA here is from genome assembly GCF_001838765.1 of Staphylococcus sp. HMSC34G04. Lineage (NCBI taxonomy): Bacteria > Bacillati > Bacillota > Bacilli > Caryophanales > Staphylococcaceae > Staphylococcus > Staphylococcus sp. HMSC34G04. The sequence goes on along the minus strand of NZ_KV838765.1, from coordinate 4,115 downwards.
AGTGGTTTATTATCTGGTATTGTTTGTGCAGTTATCCTTTTCTTAATTATTGTCGTCATATTCAGACAACCGTTATTAGCTTTAATAGTAGGTGGGAGTTTGACATGCGCAATGACAGTAGGTACATTGGTTGGTTCAATGATTCCTTTAGTAATGAACAAATGTAAAATTGATCCTGCTGTTGCAAGTGGTCCTTTTATTACAACAATTAATGACATTGTGAGTATGCTTATTTATTTTGGGTTAGCTACATCATTCATGTCATACCTAACATAAGGAGGTCATATGGAATTCTTATCTTTAGTTATAGTCGTCGTAGCTGCATTTATGACTCCGATCATTGTGCATCGTTTTAATATAAACTTTCTTCCTGTTGTTGTAGCTGAAATATTGATGGGGATAGTGATAGGCCACTCTTTTCTCAATTTAGTGGAAAGAGATGCATTCCTTAATATTTTATCTACGCTTGGGTTTATCTTTTTAATGTTTTTAAGTGGTCTAGAAATTGACTTTAATGCATTTAAAAAGGATTCACGTCCAAGACAAGGAGAAGATAAACATGAAAAGGATGTACCTGGTCATCTTAAGCTGGCACTGACAGTATTTGCATTTATTATGATGATTTCCGTTGTTTTAGCTTTTGCATTTAAATGGTTAGGATTAGTTAATGATGTTCTTTTAATGGTTATAATCATTTCAACAATTTCGTTAGGAGTTGTAGTACCAACCCTTAAAGAAATGAACATTATGCGTACAACGATAGGACAATTTATTTTACTAGTAGCTGTATTAGCAGATTTATTTACCATGATTTTACTAACTGTTTATGGTGCCATTTATGGTGAAGGTGGTAGTACGATATGGCTTACAGGTATTTTAGTTGTATTTACAGTTGTCTTTTATGTAATCGGTGTGTTATTTAAACGTATGTCCTTCTTGCAAAAGTTAATGGATGGTACAACGCAAATAGGTATTAGAGCGGTATTTGCACTTATTATTTTATTAGTAGCTCTTGCTGAAGGTGTTGGTGCTGAATACATATTAGGTGCATTCCTTGCCGGTGTTGTTGTTTCTTTACTTAAACCTAATGAAGAGATGGTAGAAAAATTAGATTCCTTTGGTTATGGTTTCTTTATTCCAATTTTCTTTATCATGGTAGGCGTCGATTTAGATATCCCGAGCTTAATTAAAGAACCGTCGTTGTTACTCATTATACCTGTACTCATTTTTTCATTTATCATTTCAAAACTGATACCAGTATTTTACATTAGACGCTGGTTTGACACTAAAACTACCATTGCATCTGCTTTCTTGCTTACATCAACTTTATCACTTGTTATAGCTGCGGCTAAAATTGCTGAAAAATTAAAAGCGATTTCTCCGGAAACTTCCGGTATTTTAATTCTTAGTGCTGTAATCACATGTGTCTTCGTACCCGTGATATTCAAGAAGATGTTCCCAATTCCTAATGAAGTGGGACGCCGCATAGAAGTAAGTATGATTGGTAAGAATCAATTAACTATTCCAATAGCACAAAATTTAACTTCTCAGTTATATGACGTTTCTTTATACTATCGAAAAGATTTGAGTGATAGTAGAAAGCTCTCTGACGATATTACTATGATAGAAATAGCAGATTACGAAGAAGATTTACTAAAACGCTTGGGACTTTTCGAGCGAGATATTGTTGTATGTTCTACGAATGATGACAATATAAATAAAAGCGTTGCATTAATGGCTAAAAACCACGGTGTTAAACGTGTTATATGTCGACTTGAAAGTACAAACGAAGATCCAACATTGAAACATCAAGGTATAGAGGTGTTTAGTAATTATTTAAGTAATAAAATCTTACTAAAAAGTTTAATAGAAACACCTAATATGCTGAATTTATTAAGTAATGTAGAAACATCTCTATATGAAATTCAAATGTTAAATTATCAATATGAAAATATTCAATTACGTAACTTCCCATTTGGTGGCGATATTATTTTTGTTCGTATTATAAGAGATAATGATTCAATCGTACCTCATGGTGATACACAGTTACGATATAAAGATCGTTTGATTGTGACGGGAACTAAAGAATATGTAGATGAATTAAAGCAAGAATTGGAATTTTATTATTAAACACCGCATCGTTTGTGTTTTATAAGGTTTCGGTTATGTACGTTATTGTTATTATTTATCTAAGATAAAAGTTAAATGTATTTTAATAAGCGTCATAACTTAGAAATAAATTGTTTAAAAGTTTTGTTTCTATGTTGACGTCGCTTTTTCGATAACAAAAAGTATTAAGCACTTTTAGTCAGTTGCTTAATACTTTTTTTACATCAAAAGGCTACTCTTCTGATGTTGAAATTATAGTAAAAAGTATTTCAAGTAGATATGATTATCTTCAAAAAAGTAACATGTAATTGTGGAACGGGTGAGTCACAAGGATAAGCTTATGATTCTCGGATATAATTCTTTTCAGCCGTTATTGTAACTAGTAAGGGGAACAAATTAGATTTAATATGCGAAAATTTGTTGGCGTTGACATAGTAAATTCAACTATATGTCTTCTATGTGCACTTCTTTAAATGTTAACCATGATTAACTTTTTAAATTTTATGTCTGATAAAGAACATTATTAAAAACATGACTTTGACTACTATTTAAATGGACTCATAATTTGTTTAAAACTTTTATAAGTTGATTTTATTGATCAAATGCAATAATAATCCACTCATCAATTAAATCCCATATATTAAATTCGCTCTCTGGTTCATGACCTTTTAGCCATAGTACGCCACTTCTTTCTATATTTTGAGAAATATCTAAAACAACATAAGATCCCATTCCATTACTAAAAAAGTTAAATAAATTATCAAAATTGTAGGGGATTTCATTATCACAATCAAATTCAGACATACAATTAATATTTTCAGAATACTCTAATCCCAAAGATTTACTACTAAACATACAAAACCCATTATGTAAATTCTCATAAAAATTTTTAAAAGAAGATGGAAATTGTTCCCAATTCTTTTTAATTGATTCTTTCATATTTTTTAAAGTATCCATTGGGTTTTTTCCCTCTTAATATAAATAATCACCTGTCTGATAACTTTTAATAGTGTACAAAATAGAAATTTCTTTTCCTACCTTTATTAAATCAATATTTACTAAATAATCATTTAAGTAGTTTATCGTGTTACTTAATTCTTCACCAACATATTTCTTCCATTTTGATAGCAATATTCTTTTCCTATCAATGAATCTGTCATTTCCAAATATTTCTTTCCAATATTCTGGTATATTCATTTGATTATCTACATTAATAAATTCTACTTTATTATTATTTAGTGTGTATTCACTTAGTATTTTAGATAATTCATGTTTATTCATTTAAAAATCCCTTCCTATTAATTCATCTATTTTATGTTGAATTTCTTTCTCTAATTCCGCCTCTTTTTTTATCATTCTATTTCTGAATGTGCTATCTACTTTTATTCCTTCTTTCTTATATTCTTCCCACACTAAATAATTTTTGTTATTTTTATATGCATTTGCGCTTTTACTTAATCTCATTATATTTTTTTCATAATTTAATAGATCAATTTGCTGTTTGTAATCTAATTTATCAAAACCATCCATTTTTATTATTTTATTCATTGAAACTATATGGTCTGCTTCTAACTTGTTATTTATCATTTTACCTAGCAAAGCAAAATCTATCATAGACAATTTTACACCTTCGTTAACTTTTCTATTCAATTCAACATTTGGCGTTCTACTTCTTAATCTTTTTCTTAATTGAGAAGAAATTTTAACTTTACCATATCTAGGTAAAGTTTTATCAAGAGATTTATTTTCATTACTTACATGTTTACCTTCACTCTTTACCATACTATCTTTTGGTGTGTGTGACTTGATGATTGGGTGTGAATGTACGTTGAATACTTTGGCCGACTCGATTGTTCTGTGCAAAGTTTTTAGACTGGTTGAGAACACTATCTTTCATTGCTGTCATTTTAGGCGTCATACGACTTGCCGTATTTTACATACCTCCATGCATGCCTGTTTTCACTAAAAGGGGGGTGAAAATATAAAAATGGAGTAAATGAATACTT
>NZ_KV838764.1:0-683 GCF_001838765.1 Staphylococcus sp. HMSC34G04 | reverse complement strand
TTAAAGATGTCACTTTTATATTTTTTAGTTTTGTCTTTTATAAACATTCCATAAGTTATGAGTGGCGTGCGATTAAAATTATCTATAATTGCCATATAATTGGCTTCGCTACCATAACCTGCGTCAGCTACAATATATTCAGGTAAATGACCGTAGGTCTCTTGGATTGTATTTAAAAAAGGTATCATTGTTCTTGTATCAGTCGGATTTTGATACACATCATAAAATAAAACGAATTGAGAATTTGTCGCTATTTGTAAATTATACCCTGGTTTAAGTTGTCCATTTTTCATATGATCTTCTTTCATTCTCATAAATGTGGCATCATAGTCTGTTTTAGAATAACTATTTCTATCCTTTAAAATAGATTTTTGGACTTCGTATTTATGCTTTCGCTTAGAGTAATCATTAATTTGCTTTTTGTATTTTTTAATTTTAGTTCTTTTGAGCCGTATTTGTTTTCTTATTTTAGTACATTTTTCATTATCTATATGTTGGTTTAAATCTTCGATTTCTTTATCTAAGTGACTACCAATCAAATCTATTTCTTCTTTTGTTAAGTCATTATCATGCTCTTTTTTAATCTCAGGTATGATTTTATTTGTCACCAAATCATGATAAAGTGCTTTAGAATCTTCATTCATCCTTGACTCATGGTTTTGAATACTCTTTTTCCATACAAA
>NZ_KV838763.1:0-740 GCF_001838765.1 Staphylococcus sp. HMSC34G04 | reverse complement strand
TATTTATTTAACGCACTTGAAGACGATGGACCTGAACTTATTGTTACGCGTCACGAGCAAAACGCAGCAATGATGGCCCAAGGTATAGGACGACTAACTGGTAAACCAGGTGTCGCACTTGTAACGAGTGGTCCAGGTGTCAGTAACTTAACGACCGGACTATTAACAGCAACATCTGAAGGAGATCCCGTATTAGCTTTAGGAGGACAAGTTAAACGTAATGATTTATTACGTTTAACACATCAAAGTATAGATAATGCGGCATTATTAAAATATTCAACAAAGTATAGTGAAGAAGTACAAGATCCTGAATCTTTATCAGAAGTCATGACTAATGCTATGAGAACAGCAACATCAGGTAAAAATGGTGCGAGTTTTATTAGTATTCCACAAGATGTGATTTCAGCACCAGTAGAATCAAAAGCTATAGCACTATGTCAAAAGCCCAATTTAGGTGTTCCTAGTGAGCAAGATATAAATGACGTGATTGATGCAATTAAAAATGCAGCATTTCCTGTTTTACTCGCCGGTATGAGAAGTTCAAGTGCGAATGAAACAAATGCTATCCATAAATTAGTTGAAAAGACAAATTTACCAGTAGTTGAAACATTCCAAGGTGCTGGTGTCATTAGTCGCGATTTAGAAAATCACTTCTTTGGTCGTGTAGGATTATTCCGTAACCAAGTAGGAGATGAATTGCTTCGTAAAAGTGATTTAGTTGTCACAATTGGTTATGATCC
>NZ_KV838762.1:2172-84467 GCF_001838765.1 Staphylococcus sp. HMSC34G04 | reverse complement strand
TAAAATGGAGCGGGTGATGGGAATCGAACCCACAACATCAGCTTGGAAGGCTGAGGTTTTGCCATTAAACTACACCCGCATGTATATATAAAATTCAATTTGGTCGGCCGAGAGGACTTGAACCTCCACGGGATTAACTCCCACTAGGCCCTCAACCTAGCGCGTCTGCCATTCCGCCACGACCGCTGGCAAAACGCATAATTAGAATTTAATTATCGAGAACATTAACTATTGTAAATGCTTTGTTACGTTTTGTCAATAATAATTTAACTTTATATTAATAAAATTAATTAGCACTTAATAATAGAACCTCTTATTAAGACAACGATAACTATGATATATCACAACAATTACATTGTCAATGCTTTTACACCCTATAATTTATTTTTTTGTAACACTATACACAAGGCGAATTATATAGCATTACATCGTAAATCGTTCTACAATATTATCTTAAACTTCAATTAACAAATACAAGTATGTTCTTTTTAATTATTTTACTACCATAACGTAAGTCAAAGTTAACTAAAAATACTTTTATATGGAGAATAAAAATGTAAAAAAAGTCACATCATCATATTCAAATCATCGGTTATTACTTTACAATTAATTAAGACACCTAATGATAAATTTAATAGACAACAATTATCAAACGTATAATTTATGATTGTTAACATTTCAATTTTCAGTATTAAATCAAAAACTGTGAGATAATTTAATGGTTTCTCAATGATTCAAAGTAAAATTACATATCTGTTACATCTTATTTTAATAATTGTTCGCCCTTACACGGCTACTTTTTAAATATATCTTCAAGTCATATCATAGAAAAACCTGAGACATTATAAATGACCCAGGTTAAATTTATATAGAATTAGTACAAGTACTCTTTTATCAATTTTAACAACCTATTTTCAAAACAAAATGGTGATTTAAATTCTATCACTTTCTTGTTTGAAGAAGTTTTAAAATACCTCCACATCGTCCACAACGCATTTTTTCCAGATTCACACGCTTTATACGAATAAATTCTTGTTCACAATAGATGCATTTATATTTATAATTAGCTCTATCTTGATAAGATTCTGTCGGAGTACAAAATCTAGGTGCTCCTACTTTAGCGCTCAAAATTTTGAATGCTTTATCACGATGTTGATATCCTTCACCAGATAAATGAAGAAAATAATGACACAGTTCATGTTTTATGATATCAATGACAGCTTTTTCTCCAAACATTTCATACTGTTTTGGATTTATTTCTATATTATGACTACTTAATATATACCTACCACCAGTGGTACGTAAACGCTTATTATAATATACCTCGTGCTTAAAAGCTTTGCCAAAATACTTTATCGCTATACTTTCAGTAAGGCTTTGTAATGCTAAATTATTCATTTGGGTCAACCATTGTCAATGAAACTTTGCCTTTATTTTCATCTATATCTAAAATCCAAACTTCTACAATATCTCCTACACTTATCATATCCATTGGATTTTTAACGAATTTCTTAGATAATTTTGATATGTGTACTAGCCCGTCTTGTTTAACACCGATATCTACAAATGCTCCAAAGTCAACAACATTTCTTACTGTGCCATTCAATTTCATGCCTTTAGATAAATCTTCAATCGATAATACATCTGACTTCAAAATAGGTGTTTCAAATTCATCTCTTGGATCTCTATTAGGTGCAATCAATGATTGTATTATATCTTTTAATGTAGGTTCACCAATATTTAATTGAGACACAAGAGTTGAAATATTAACATTTGATAACGTGTTTTTGAGTTTAACGGAACCTATATCTTGTGTAGTTAAATCTAATTGATGAAGCATGCGATATGCAACATCGTAACTTTCAGGGTGTATTGCAGTATTATCTAAAGGTTCTTTACCATCAACAATTCTTAAAAAACCAATACTTTGCTCAAAGGTTTTTGCGCCTAAACGTTTAATCCTACTAATTTCTTTATGATGTTTTATAGGTCCGTTTTCTTCTCTATAATCAATAATATTTTGAGCAATAGTTGATGTGAGACCTGATACATATTGTAATAAGGATTTAGAAGCAGTATTCACATCCACACCAACTTGATTGACGGCAGTCTCCACTACAAACGTTAAAGCCCTACTTAAATCTTTTTGATTGACATCATGTTGGTACTGTCCTACTCCTATAGATTTAGGATCTATTTTAACAAGTTCACTTAAAGGATCCTGAACTCTTCTACCAATTGAAACTGCACTTCGTTCTTCTACTTGAAAATCTGGAAATTCTTGTCTAGCAATTTCTGATGCTGAATAAACTGATGCGCCAGCTTCATTGACTATGATAAATTGTGCTTGAAGTTGATATTTTTTTATTACTTGAGCTACAAATTGTTCAGTTTCTCTACTAGCAGTACCGTTACCAATCGCTAAAAGTTCAATATCATAGTCACTTATCATCTTGACTAGTTCTTTTTCTGCTGACTCAATTTTTGATATTGGTGGATGAGGATAAATAACACCTTTAGCAATAAAGGTACCAAATGGATTGACGACAGCAAGTTTGCACCCTGTTCTAAATGCTGGATCTACTCCAAGAATTTGTTTACCCTTCATTGGTGGTTGTAGTAATAAATTTCTAAGATTTTCACTAAATACATCTATTGCATGAGATTCTGCATTTTGTGTTAAATCTCCTCTAATTTCTCTTTCTATTGAAGGAAGAATTAATCGCTTGAGACTATCCTGAATAGCCTCTTTAATAAACGGAGTTGCCTCATTTTGAGTTTTTATCTCAACATTTTCTATTTCTCTTTGAATACGTGTCGTATCAAAATCAATTTTTATTGATAATACTTTTTCTTTTTCTCCTCGATTCATCGCCAAAACACGATGATTTGCAATACGTTTAATTGGTTCATTGTAATCATAGTACATAGAAAATGTTTGTTTCTCATCTTCGGCTTTTTTCTTTTTCGAGGAAACAATTAGTCCCTGATTATAAACATCTTTAAGTATTTTAGAGCGATATTGAGGATTATCCGAAATACGTTCAGCTATAATATCTTTAGCCCCTTCTATTGCATCTTCAATTGTAGTCACTTCATCATTTAAGAATAATCGGGCTTTATCTTCAATTTTTGAATCCAATTTTGATTGTGAAAACCAGTCTGCTAAATCTTCTAACCCTTTTCTTTTAGCTTCAGTTGCACGTGTTTTCTTTTTTTGTTTATATGGACGATACAAATCCTCAACTCTTTGTAGCTTCGTCTGTGTTAATATGTCTTGCTTTAATTCTGAAGTTAATAGACCTTGTTGATCAATATTATGTATTACCTCTTCTTTACGTTTTTGAAGATTTAACATATAGTTATATTCATCATTGATTTGTTTAATTTCTACTTCATCAAGTCCACCTGTAGCTTCTTTACGATATCTCGCTATAAATGGAACCGTATTGTTTTCTTTCAACAATTTTAAAACTGCTTTAATTTGTTTTTCCGAAAATTGATATTTACTTACAATTGTTTCAATTAAACTGTTATCCATTTGTTTTTTCTACCACGCTTTTCTTTAAAATTACTTATTTATCTTAACATAATAATTAAATTTGATTTTCTAGCGCTTTATTTTAATCAGAGTGCCTAGTAAAAATAGAGGTATAATTCAAATTGATAAAATTCATTCGAATAGTATCAAACGTTTCATATAACTAATACTAATTTTTAATTTTATCAAACCTTACAAATACAAATATAAGAAAACCTGAAATGAACTATTTTTTAAATTCATTCCAGGCTATTATAACGGATTTAATTACCAACACTGTTAACAACTCGTTTATTGTCTTGCAGCTTCTTGTAATTTTTTTACTGCAGTACGTTGCAAACGTGAAACATGCATTTGACTAAGACCAATTCTTTCACCAGTCTCTTTTTGGCTAAGACCTTCAATAAAAGTACATTGTATGATTTGTCTTTCTCTCTCCGACAAAATAGGTAAAATACGCTCTAATATCATACGCTTTTCCGTTAAATCATAATTATCATCTTGTTGTCCCATAATATCTAATAATGTAACTGTCGAACCATCTTTATCTGCTTCTATAGAGTGATCCACACTCAGGGCATTGTAACTCTGACCCATCTCCATCGCTTCCAAAACTTCTTCATCTGAAACTTCTAAGCGTTGTGCGATTTCACTAATAGATGGTGAACGTTCAAGTTCATTTGTTAATTCATCACTAACTTTTTTTATTCTTGGACCGATTTCTTTAATACGTCTAGGTACATGAACACTCCATGTTTTATCTCGTAAATATCTTTTAATCTCACCAATAACTGTTGGTACTAAGAAGGCTTCAAACTTACGATCAAATGATAAGTCAAATCTATTAATAGCACCTATTAGACCAACCATACCCACTTGAACTAAATCTTCATGATGTGATTGTCCCTTAGAATATTTATAAGCTAAAGATTCAATTAGCTTACGATAATGTTTTACTAATTTATCTTGAGCTAGGCTATCTTCGTTTTCTTGATGTTGTTTAATCCATTGGTTAATTTGTTCAGGTGATACTTCACTAGCTGATTTCGACTCTTTCGCCATTATTTCGCACCTGCTCTTTTTTTATATACTTAATCATACTGATTGTTACACCAGATTCTTTATAAACAGTAACTTCATCCATTAAAGACTCAATTAAAAATAATCCCAGACCACCCTCACGTAGAAAATCAATATTTTCGTTATCATTATATGGACCTAAATGTGATTTTGTAGCTTCATAATCAAAACTTTCTCCTTGATCTGAAATAACGATTTTAATTCTATCATCAAATATTTCAAAACAAAGATTAATCATACCTGTTTCAGAATTTTTTTTATATGCATGTTTAACCGCATTGGTCACCGCTTCACTCACTGCTATTTTAGAATCCTCTATATCATCGTAAGATGCGCCAGCTCTTGAAATTACCCCTGAAAGCGTCAAACGTATTAAACTTACGTATTCTGCAGAAGCTGGCAACCGCATTTCAATATAATCTTGTGTAGATTGCATGTTATTCTACCTCCGTTCCTTCATTAACATGCATTAAATCTTTTAATCCTGTAATATCAAACAATCTACCTATCCGCTCTGAGACACCTAAGATATAGAGATTTTTATCATTTTGATTTAATGCTTTTAATGTGCCTACGAATAAACCGAGGCCTGTTGAATCCATATAGCTCACATTAGCTAAGTTAACGTGAACATCATGTGTTCCTTCTTGTCTCATTGGTACTAGTACCTCTTCTAATTCAGGTACAGTATATACGTCCAATTCTCCACCAACTTTAACCTCATAAAAATCATCATGAGTTATTGTTTCAATATTTAGATTCATTTAATACACTCCTAGTCTTTATCAGATGTTTTTATCCTACATATGTACTCAAAATTACCTATACCCTACATGAATTAAATTTAATCTACATTTTATAATTTAGTTTACTCTTTTTATAATTAAAATAGTCATATCATCTTTTCTCGCAGGATTTTGTAATTTTAAAATAGCTTCGTAAATAATTTGCACAATATCCTGTGGATGCATATGCTTATATTTTTGAATTAAGTCTAACAACTTATCTTTATCAATAAAATTCCCCTCTACATCACGTGCCTCTGTGACACCATCAGTAAAAATAATGATTAAATCATCAAGGTAAATAGGAATCTCTTGTTGGCTGTAACGTGTTTTGGGGCTCACACCTAGAACTCTTCCTCGCACACCAATTTCCTCAAACGCTTCAGTTTCTGCGCGATATATATAGCCAGGTTCATGCCCAGCTGAGCTACAGTATAGAAGATGATTCATCTCTTCATACAGCCCATAAAACATTGTGACAAACATATTTTGGTTAACGTTCTTTTCAACAACACGGTTCAAACGCTTCAAACCATCACTAGGAAGTTGTGAATGTCCATAAGCATCCATGCCAAATTTTATCATACTCATAGCTAAAGCTGCTGGAATGCCTGAACCTATAACATCTGCCACAGCAAAACTCATTGTGCCATCTTTATGATCAATAAGATTAAAATAATCCCCACTTACTTTTTGTGCAGCAACAGATATCACTCCTATTTGAATGCTATCAAATTGTGGAATATCAGCTTTCAGCATAGTCTGTTGAAGTCTTGAGGCTAAATCCATTTCTTTATCGTGGACTTGAAGCTTATTAACAAGTCTTTGGTAATCTCGGTAACTATATCCAAATCCTTTAACGACTTCTTGTAACACATCGAGCGTTTCTAAAATATCTTCTTCTGCCAAATCTAATGTATTAATATAATCTTTATGTATCTCAACTATATCTTCAGGTAAAACATCTTTCTTTATAACTTCATTTGTGAATGCTTCACATTTCTTAATTAATAATGTTTTATTGTTAGTTATTAAACTTTCTTTAACAAGGGCTTTATAACTTTTTGTGAATTCTTCCACTAAATGTGCCTCCTTACTTCCACTTCAATATCCCATCAGTTTTATAACAATATGAAACCTTTATTTACTTTCTGCGAATAGCATAATTTTTTGGTGTTAAAACTTTGTTGATAGCTAAAAAAGACTTTAGGAATGGATAACCTAAAGCCTTAAAAACTCAAGACATCCTTTTATAATAAATACATTTTCATAATAACTATAGTGATACGTCTTAAATCAAAGATAAATAGACATACCGACACCTATACGAGTGTTTAAATATCCTAATATTACTTAAACACTTAATTATTATAAAGTTATTGCCTTTTATTTCAATATTTTTTTATGTTTACTACATATATTTATTTAAGATTTATGATGATCAAAGTTATTTAATCCCAAACTAATATCTAAGGCATTATCAACCTCTATCATTTTACTATCTGATAAAAATGTTAATTTTTCTTTTAAACGCTTTTTATCTAGTGTTCTAATTTGTTCAAGAAGAATAACTGAATCTTTATCTAATTTATACTTTTTCTTTTCAATTTCTACGTGGGTTGGTATTTTCGCTTTATTAATCCTACCAGTAATCGCAGCTACAATTACAGTTGGACTATATTTATTACCAGTATCATTTTGAATGATAACTACAGGTCTTACTCCCCCTTGTTCAGACCCTTGAACTGGTGATAAATCCGCTAAATAAACATCTCCTCTTCTAATCATTCATTCTTGGAATTAGATATTAAATGTGATTCGTTGCAATCACAAGCTTCACACTCTATCGGGAAAGCTTCTGTTGCTAGGGAGAGGTTTAAATCGGCCATTTGTGCATAACCTTCTTTTAAAGATTGTTCAAGACTGTGGTTTCTATTTTGATTAAAAGATAACATGAAAAGAACCTCCATCTGATTCCAAAAGTTGTTATATTAGCATCAATTTAGTTTTATAATAACAAATTTCCTAATCAGTGACTATACTATTTTAACAATTCGTTTGTAACCTCTTCATTATTATCATAATAATATATTCTTGGAAGACGTCTTGATAAATTACATAATACTTCGTAGTTAATTGTACCTTGTTTATTCGCTACTGCTTCAGCTGATTGTGGTGAATCAACATGATTATCCATAAGTATTACTTTTTCACCCGTTTTTACATGAGAAGGAACCTTAACTATCATTTGGTCCATACAAATACGTCCAATGACTTCACATTGATTCCCGTTAACATTGACGAACGCACCTTGCATCGATCTTAAATATCCGTCGGCATACCCAATAGGTAAAATTGCAATTGTCATTTCTTCAGCAGCAGTATATGTACGTCCATAACTAACAGTTTCACCAGCTTTTAGCGTTTTGACTTGAACCGTTTCTGATACTAACTGCGCACTCGGTCTTAAATGAACTTTTACATTATCTTTAACATATTCTGAAGGATAGTATCCATAAAGAGAGATTCCTAATCTTATTGCATTACAAAATTGACCATCCATGAGTAGTGATCCAGCAGAATTTTGACAATGAATATAGATTGGTTTCTCAACTTGATTAACCATCTCTTTGAACAAAGTATATTGTTCGTTCATAGAACTTCCAGGTTCATCTGCACTCGCAAAATGTGTGTAAACGCCTTCAAAAACTAAATGATTTCTTTTATTAATTAGGTCAACCACTTCTTTATATTCATATATATCTTTCATTCCAATTCGGCCCATACCAGTATCTAATTTTACATGTAGCCATAAATTTTTTTGGTTATCATCAGGAATTTGCTTGATAGTTTCCTTCAACCATGCTTTAGAAGGTACTGTTAAAGCAACACGATGCTGTATAGCCTTCTCAATGTCTTCTGTTGGAACAACACCTAAAACTAATAATTTAGCATCAACTCCATGCATTCTTAATTCTATTGCTTCATCAAGTGTAGCCACCGCAAAAAATGTTGCACCATGACGCATTAAATGTTGTGCTATTTTCACACTTCCTAATCCATATCCATTAGCTTTAATAACTGAAATGACAGTTTTATTAGCGTGTAATTGATTGAAATTTTGATAATTTGCTAAAATTGCATCTAAATTCACATTTAAATATGTTGCTCTATAAAACTTCTCTGACATATACATGTCCTCCTTGAAACTACTTACTTTATCTTATTTCTGATGATTAAAAATTCTATCTAATTTTCATTCGTTTTTTTCAAGAATAACTTGACTCATAGCATAATTCTCAGTATGTGTAATACTCACATGTGTATCAAAACCAGGATAATCAATACATGGTTTACCTAGTGCATCGTTGTAACAGTTAATATCCTGAAACGATACTGATTTCCCCAACCCAGTACCTAAGGCCTTACTAAATGCCTCTTTCACAGTAAAGCGACCAGCTAAAAATTCTAACCTACGTTGCTCATGTGTATACTGATTTAATTTGTCCCTTTCCTCTATAGTAAGTATTCTTTCAATAAATTTTGTTTGATTCTGAAGATTTTTAATTCGTTTAATTTCTATTAGATCTATACCTATTCCATAAATCACTTGTATCGCCTCTTTAGTATATCATCAATAATCTTTTATCAAGTCTTTAATATATCATCGTTTATTTTTTCTGATGAAGCTACATTTGTCGTTATTGATTTTTGTTGTTTAATTTGTTTTTTTAATCTTTGTGCTTCTCGAATATCTATCAAAGCTATTTCAGAATTCCCCCCAGCAGTTGATAAAGACAGCGAAGCGAGTTGGAACTTTCTCATGATAAATCCCTCAACAATATCTATATTTTGTATTCTAAAGTATGGGATGACGTGCACATCTATAAAAATGATACCTTCTCTAATATGTATTTCTTTATCATCTAAAAAATATCTAAGATGTTTAAACTTAAACCAAGGCACTAGAATCATGAATAAAATACAAACTATTGTAGTTAAAATTATTGCTCCAATTATTAAATTTTTAGTATTAATAAAATGGAATTTTAATTCATTAAGCAATATTAAAATAGACAATGCTATCACTAATAAAAGTGTCCAAAAAGCACCACTAATTCTCATTACTTTAATACCATTTTGGTGCATATATTTATAAGACTTCATGAGTATCACCTTTCATGTACCAATTTTTGAGTTTAAGAACATTATCTACTTCACTAAACTTCAAGCCAATATTTTGCCTACTACTACCTTTAGCAATAACAAATTGAAAATTTGCGAGTTGGCTTCTTTCAAGAAAGGGATGTTGACTAATAGCCATTCCTAAGACTTTTTCTTTTTTAACATAAAATCTCTTAATATTTAATATAGACGCTTTTTGTACAACTAGCTCTGATTCGCTAAAAGAAAAACCACTAAAACGTGTATAAAGTATAGCGTAAACAAAAAATAATGAGATTGGTAATAAAGCTATAATTAAAGACCATAAAGACCACATATACCATCCAATAATGCCCATACCAATAAGACACAAGGAAGGAATTAAAAAGTGACGATGAAATCCTTTTAAAGGCATACCAATTTTAGCATGATTAAATGTCATCTCAGGAACTAAAGGCCTAATCACTTTATATGCCTCTTTTCTTGGAATAAACGGTAAAATCATAATTCTTCCGTCATTATCAGTGGGTTCCCCTTCAGTGCCATCTATATCGCTTGTAATATAGAAATGTATAGATGTATAACCAAATAATTTTCGTATAAAAGATTGATGTTCAAGTACACCTTGCAGTCGGTCAGTTGGTACAGTGATATTTTTCTTCGTAAATAATCCATATTGAATTTTAAGTTGATGATTTTCTTGAATAACTCGATATCCATAAAACTTAATTAAGTACATGACAGTTCCGATTATATAACTTAATAATAACACTAGTATGACAATAAAAATGACAATGAAATATATCGTTTTAAATACTGAAGATATTTCTTCACCAAATTTATCCCATGGAATAACACTTGAGAGACTGCCAATAATAGGGGATAGCGTCACAAAAGCAAGCGCTATAGCTCCACTTGTCATAGACATAAATAATAGTTGCTTAAAAGGCATTTTAAATATGGCATATTGGGGCTTGGCATGTTGCTGATATGTCTGAGTATGGTTCTCTTCATTTAACTCTTTAGCTTCTTGATTTACCTGGTTATTCATGCGTTCTTGAATAGATTGCAATTCTTGTTCAATAACTTCACTTTGCTTTTTTGAAATTGTCCCTAACTCTATGCCATCACTAGGTGTTTTAATGATGAGTTCAACACCGCCAACAATCTGATTAATCAAACCTTGAGACGTATCTGCAGATTGTATGCGACTAATATTAAGTTCTTTTCGTTCCTTATTAAAAACACCAGTAGTTAATATAAAATGATCCTCTTCAATCCAATATCGTGTATTATAAACCTTAATAATATTATGAATGAAGCCGATAGAAAATATCAAAGTCATTATACCTGGAATAATATAAGACGAAAAATCATCATATTTAAAATCTTTTATATTAAATAAAAAGATGATAATTACAATGAAATTTGATTTAATCACACTAATCAAGCCATCAATATAAGAAATTGGATGTAGCTTTTGCGGACTATACATCGTCATTGGCACCTCTCAATCTCAATAGTATTTGTTGTTGAATATTTTGTGCTTCTTTCTCAGATATTATTGGAAATGAGATTGTATGACCTGCAGTAAATAAAGTTACAGAATTAAGATTTAATTTTTTTGATAACGGATTAGTTCCAATATCAATAAATTGTATTCTCTCTATTTTGCTTAATTCTTCTTTCTTAAAAATAAATAATCTTTTTAAAATGACAAAATCTTCGTGAATTTTATAATAACGATATCTATATTTAATTAGTGGAGATATACAAGTGTTTAAAATCGATAACAAACCTAGCCCAAGAAAGATGTATGATGTAAAAGGCCACCAATGATTTAAAAAACTAAAATACAAAAGTAAACTGAATATTATAAGCAAAATAAATAATCCTATACAACTAGTGATGTAATAGTACTTTAGCGCTTGGATTGGACTTCTATGAAACGTACTATCATTTTTCATAAATGTACTCCTTTTCAAGATTTACCCACATTATAGCATAGTGATAATAAAGTCTAAAAAATAACAGCGACCAATATTTTCAATGTATTATTTATTAAAAAATAATTTATTTCCATACAAAAATGAAAAAATTCATATCGACACGTCACACCTAATATATAATAAGATTTATGCTCAATACATATGTACTTTTTAATCCGTATAAATAAAAATGCCTGAGACAAAAAATATTATCTCAGGCTAGTTAATTAATTTATTTTTGGTGATCTGCAAATGTGCGACCTTTTAGTGATTGATTACCAATTTTTTGTTGCTTATCTCTACGGTCAAATTTCTTTGAATTTTTCTTTTTACTTGATTGACCTTTAGAACCTTTTGATCGTCTATTTTTATTATCAAACTTACCATTACCACGTTTATGATTACTTCTTCTAAAACCGCCTTTACTACTGCGATTTTTACGTGCTAACGGTTTTTCAAATGTTAATTGTACTTCCACTTCATCGTTAGCTTCTACAAGTTCTTGAAGTAAAGAGGCTACTAATTCTGTACTATCATATTCTTTAAGTAATTCACTTGATATTCTTTGTAAACGCGGCTCGTTCTCTCTTGACATCCAGTTTTGAACTCTATCTTTAATATCATCTTCACGCGCTTTAAGCACCTCTTTACGATGTGGAGGTCTTAATGCTTTCATTCGACGATTATTGACATCTTCAATTTGTCGAATATAATCCATCTCAATTGGATTTACAAAAGTAACTGCAATACCTTCTTTTCCTGCTCGACCGGTACGTCCAATACGGTGAGTATAACTTTCTGTATCTTGAGGGATATCAAAATTATAAACATGACTCACACCAGAAATATCAAGACCACGTGCAGCAACATCTGTAGCAACTAAAATATCTATTTGATCGTTCTTAAATTTCTTCAATACTTCTAGACGTTTCGCTTGGGTAATATCGCCATGTAAACCTTCTGCTTTGTATCCTTTAGATAATAGCGCGCTTGTTAATTCATCTACGCGGCGTTTAGTACGACCAAAGACAATCGCCAATTCAGGCTGATGAACATCTAAAAAGTTTGTAAATGTATCAAATTTCTCTAATTCTTTAACGATTGTATAATATTCATCAATTTGAGGATCTGACATTTCATTATTCATTGTCTTAATTATTTTAGGAGCTTTCATAAACTGTTGTACCAATTCTTGGATTGCTTTTGGCATGGTAGCTGAAAATAACATAGTTTGACGTTGCTCAGCTGGAATTTTATCCATAATAAATCTCATATCATCGATGAATCCCATATTCATCATTTCATCTGCTTCATCTAAAATAAGCGTGTGAATTCCCTGAGTTTTAAGTGTACGACGATTAAGATGATCAATAACTCTTCCTGGCGTACCTACTACAATTTGAGGGCCTCTTTTTAATGCTTTAATCTGTCTTTCAATAGGCATACCGCCAAAGACTGTAACAACTTGTACTTTTTGACCTTTACTGAACTCTCTTAATTGCTCAGCTACTTGCATAGCAAGCTCTCTCGTTGGCGCAAGAATTAATGATTGAACACCCTGTTGGCCTACAACTTTCTCAATTAAAGGTATACCAAACGCCCCTGTTTTCCCAGTACCAGTTTGGGCTTGTCCAAGGATGTCATCTCCTTCTAACGCGTAAGGGATGCTATCTTTTTGGATAGGTGTCGGTTCTTTAAACCCCATTGCTTCCAATGTTTGAACCGTTTTATCCGAAA
The DNA here is from genome assembly GCF_001838765.1 of Staphylococcus sp. HMSC34G04. Taxonomy (NCBI): domain Bacteria; kingdom Bacillati; phylum Bacillota; class Bacilli; order Caryophanales; family Staphylococcaceae; genus Staphylococcus; species Staphylococcus sp. HMSC34G04. The sequence continues at coordinate 71,172 of NZ_KV838762.1, read as the reverse complement.
TCCCTAGTTCTTTAAAATTTTGCAAAATAATTCTCCTTTTACGTGTATATTTCTTAATATGCTTTTTTACATATATGGTCACTTATGTTTTATCAACTTCTATATAGTACCACCTTAAAAATATTATAGCAATAAAGCAATTTCACACATTTACTGTTTTCAATGTAATTCATCAAACAATTTAACTTTCAAAAAGGTCGTGCAATATGTAATGTAAGCGTTTTGCATGATTTACTAAAAAAATAAAAGCATGCGTTGAAAGTAACATCCAAATTAATTTACAGATGCTCATTCATTGCATGCTTTAAAATTAGATTTTATATTACAACAATGCGTCAACAACTTCCTCAAGCTTCATACCCCGTGAACCTTTAACTAAGACTTTGTCCTCTGGTTTAACTTGAGATATTAACGTCTGAATTAACTGTTCTTTTTGATCAAAGTGTTTTGCTTCTTTAACAAAAATTTTACCACTGTCATGGATATAACTGGCTTCTTTACCAAATGTATATAAAACATCTATATTTTTATCTTTCAAATATTCACCAACTTGTTTGTGCATCACTTGACTATTAGGTCCTAATTCAAGTACATCTGCTAATATTAAAATTTTTCGACCTTTCATGACACTTAATGTATCAATGGCAGCTTTCATACTTGTTGGACTTGCATTATATGCGTCATTAATTACTGTTACATTATTTGATGATTCATGTCTTTCCATTCTCATAGCAGTTAATTGCACGTTGTGAATATTATTTTGAATTATTGTTTCATTTAGGCCTAATTCATGTCCAATAGCAATTGCAATAGCAGCGTTTTTCATATTATGCGTGCCCAAAATTGGTAAATGATAGTGTTCTTTTTGATTGATAGTAAAATGAATACCTTCGTTTTTCACATCGTTCATATGACAAGTATATGTATTGTCTGAATTTAATCCAATGCTGATTAATTTCGCATCTTTAACTTGAGTAACATGAGGTTTTAATAAAGGTTCATCTCCGTCATAAATAAATATACCATTTGTTTTGAGACCAGTTGTTATTTCAAATTTAGCTTTTGCAATGCCTTCTCGCGATCCTAAATCTTGCATATGTGACTCACCAATGTTTGTGATGATCGCTATATCAGGTTGTGCGATGTTAGATAACAACTCTATTTGATGAAAACCTGACATTCCCATTTCTAGAATAGAAATTTCTGTGTCTTCATCAAGTTCTAGTAAAGTCAACGGCATTCCAATTTCATTATTATAATTTCCTTGTGTTTTCTTAACTTTAAATTCAGTTGATAATACACTTTCAATCATGTCTTTTGTGGTTGTTTTTCCATTAGAACCAGTGACCGCTATCACCTTAGGATTTACATGATTTAGATATGCTTTTGCCAATTGCTGTAAGGCTATTAAAGTATCTTCTACCCAAATAATAGGACCTTGAATCTCTTCAGAATACCTATTCTCTTTTTCACTAAAAACAGCTCCAGCACCATCGTTCAACGCTTGTGTAATAAAACGATGGCCATCAACATTCTCGCCTTTAAACGGTATAAATAACGACCCTTCGTTGATTTCCCGTGAATCAATTGAAACCCCATTTATTGTTTCTTTTAAATATTTTTCATCAATTTCACAATCTATCCAGTTTTTAATTTGCTCTAATGTGACGTTTATCATAACTAAAACCTCTAATAATCAATTTTATATTTATTTTTCTTTTTATCTTCATAACGTTCTTTAGCCAAATCAATCAATTTAGCAATTAAATCAGGGTAAGATAAGCCCATATTTTTCCATAAGTTTGGATACATACTATATGCAGTAAATCCTGGCATGGCATTTGTTTCATTGATATAAATTTGATTATCATCAGTAACAAAGAAATCTGCACGAACTAATCCCGAACAATCAGTAGCTTTAAAGGCCTCTAATGCCATGTTTCTTAATGTCATTTGAACATCTTGATCTAAATCTGCTGGAATATCTAATTTAATCTTACCGTCTTTATACTTTGATTTATAATCATAAAATGCTACATCCTTAACTACCTCACCAGGCCATGTTGTTTCGGGATAATCGTTACCTAAGACAGCTACTTCAATCTCTCTAGCATTAATTCCTTGTTCAATGACAAGTTTACGATCAAATTGGAATGCTTCAGCTATCCCAGATTTTAATTCTTCTTCATTGTTACATTTACTTATACCAACACTTGAACCGAGATTAGCAGGTTTTACAAATACCGGATATGTTAACTTATCATTAACTAATTTAATGATATTATTTTCATATTTTTCATACTCACTTCTTAAAAAGCTAATATAAGGTAATTGAGGTAAACCTCTATGCTCAAATAATTGTTTCATCACGAGTTTGTCCATTGAGCTTGAAGCAGCTAACACACCATTACCTACATATGGTATATCCAGTACTTCAAAAAGACCTTGGATAGTTCCATCTTCTCCATTTGGACCATGCAATAACGGGAACACTGCATCATATGATCTTCCTAAACTACCTTTACTGAGTAATTGTGAGATTTCTCCAGTTTCTACATCGTTAATGACGAGTTCGTCAGTATTTTTTATTTCTTGTGTAATATTATCTTTTTTCTTCCATTCACCATCGTTTGTTATATAAATGATATCAACTTGATATCGTTCTTTATCAATTGCGTTTAAAACATTTTGTGCAGTTAAAATTGAAACATCGTGTTCTGCACTTTTACCTCCAAAAACGATACAAATATTTTCTTTTGTCATTTCGTTTTCCTCCATTACAATTACAGTTCTTTTAGCCTTTTTCTTTGACGTAATTGTTTAATTGATCTTTTTATTTGCTACTTTAAGTTCATAACGACTTCTGAAACTTAATATTATCATATTTTGAAATTCAATTGCATTTGATAATCTAAATATAGAACTAAATTTTAGTGACAATTTGGGTCAATATACATATTTTTATTATGACTATTACATATTAAAAGTTAAAAAGGTGCTATCATTCTTTGATATTCTAGCAAATTTAAAAGAAGTCATGTAAAATTAATATATATTTGATTAGAAAATTTGAATGAATACCGATAATTAAAATATTGTAAAAGTATCTACAGCAATTTTGAAAAGTGATCCATATACATAAAGGAGTAAGCAATGAATTATTCTTCTCGTCAACAACCTAAACGAAACTGGTTACGTAAAGTCGACTGGATACTCGTACTAGTTATATCGCTATTAGCACTAACAAGTGTTATTTTAATCAGTTCCGCTATGGGTGGCGGACAATATAGTGCAAATTTCAGTATTAGACAAATCATTTATTATATTTTCGGAGCTATTATTGCACTTTTAATTATGATAATTTCACCGAAGAAAATTAAAAGTAATACTTATATTTTATATAGTATATTTTGCATTCTATTAATAGGATTACTTATTTTACCTGAAACTTCAATCACCCCAATTATTAATGGTGCTAAAAGTTGGTACAGTTTCGGTCCTATAAGCATCCAACCTTCCGAATTCATGAAAATTATACTTATACTTGCTTTAGCTAAAACGATATCTAAACATAACCAATTTACATTTAATAAGTCTTTTCAGTCTGATTTAATGTTATTTTTTAAAATTATAGGTGTATCCATTATACCTATGGCATTAATTCTATTGCAAAATGACTTAGGTACTACTTTGGTGTTATGTGCAATTATAGCTGGTGTCATGTTAGTAAGTGGAATAACATGGAGAATATTAGCACCTCTTTTTATTGTTGCATTTGTAAGTGGCTCTAGTATTATATTAGCTATCATTTATAAACCATCCTTAATAGAGAGCCTATTAGGAATAAAAATGTATCAAATGGGACGTATCAATTCTTGGTTAGATCCCTATTCATACAGTAGTGGGGATGGATATCACTTAACAGAATCTTTAAAAGCTATTGGTTCTGGTCAATTATTAGGTAAAGGTTATAACCATGGCGAAGTTTATATTCCTGAGAATCATACCGACTTTATTTTTTCAGTGATTGGCGAAGAAATGGGCTTTATAGGTTCAGTATTATTGATATTACTTTTCTTATTCTTAATATTCCACCTTATACGATTAGCTAGTAAAATTGATAATCAGTTTAACAAAGTATTTATCATAGGATATGTATCGTTGATTGTCTTTCACGTGTTACAAAATATCGGCATGACGGTTCAATTACTACCTATTACAGGTATACCACTTCCGTTTATTAGTTACGGCGGAAGTTCTTTATGGAGTTTAATGACTGGTATAGGAGTAGTTCTTTCAATTTATTATCATGAACCTCAACGATATCAAATACCCGCATTATCTAAAAAATCTAATACAATTTAACCTATATAAAAAAGAGACACTATTCACATTGAACAGTGTCTCTCTTTTTTATATTAATTTAGATAATCAATACATAAAATATTATATTATCATGCAAATCATTTTAATTCATGACTTACTTGATTAGATGTAGGCAAAGTATTAATAATATCTAAACGAGATTTAGTTTTCTTAATATTCACACCCAATGATGATAATAATTTGACTACATTTTGAATCTTATCCTGATTCTTCACAATTATCACCTCGTTAGAAATAGCTTCATATCCATCATACCCTAATTACTTCTACTTTACTACATCATCCAAGAAATATTTTTAAATATTTCTAAAAGTTATAATAATTCAAAGAAAAAACGAATTAAACACAATCCTTTAATTATAAAATACGAAATCCGCAATCGTAAATTTCTTTTTCAATGTTATTTAAATTTGCGGGAGTGTCAAATTCCACTCGAATCTCATTCATTTGGTAATCGATATCCACACTATTGATGCCTATCATCTTAGATAAATGATCTTTGAGCTGTTTCTCTTGTTCAGTTGTTTTAATACCTGAAACATGTATCAATCCTTTTTTCAATTTCATACCCTCTTAATCTTTTATTAATTTTTGGAATGTCACGAGCAATTCATCCATTGCTTCTTCTTGCGCACCGTCGTTTATTTTTTCCATAATACAACCCTTCATGTGATGATCTAGTAATTTAATAGCTACACTATTCAATGCTGAACGTGTTGCTCTAATTTGAGTTAGTACATCATCACAGTAAACATCGTCATCAATCATACGATTGATTGCTCTTACTTGACCTTCTATTCTATTTAATCTTGATTTTAAATTTGTTTTTATTTGCTCTGAGTGATGTGCACTCTCCATGTCTGCCATAAAGTCACCTCTGTTCATATTATATCGTATTATTCATAAATTCACTCGTCAATGATTCAGTTAATTAAATATCATCTCACCATGATATTCGTATTTCTTCATGCTATAATTATATTTAAAAATCACTGAAATGAAAACTGAGTGAGAATAAACAATCATAAAGGAGGTAACCTATGATAGAAGTCTTTACTATGGCACTTCATCAATCTAATATTATAATTAATATTTTATTAGTTAGTGCCTTTTTATTAAATTTAGTTTTTGCATTCATTATTATCTTCATGGAGAGGCGTACAGCAAATTCTATATGGGCGTGGTTATTGGTTTTAGTTTTTTTACCTTTAGTAGGATTCATATTGTATTTATTATTAGGTCGCCAAATACAGAGAGAACATATATTTAAACTCGCCAAAGAGGATAAAGTTGGTCTTGAAATGATTGTTGACGAGCAATTAGAGGCTTTGAAAAAGCAAGACTTTTCTAAGGGTAATCATCAAATTGTTAAATTTAAAGAAATGGTACAAATGTTACTTTATAATAATGCTGCTTTTTTAACAACTGATAACGATTTAACAATTTATACAGATGGTCATCAGAAATTCGATGATTTAATTAATGATATTAGACACGCACAATCATATATTCACATCCAATACTACATTATTCATAGTGATAATCTCGGAAAGCAGTTGTTACATGAACTAGAAAAAAAAGCTGAAGAAGGTATAGAAGTTAAAATGCTTTACGATGATATGGGCTCAAGAGATTTACGAAAGAAGGACTTAAAAAAATTTCGTCAAAGAGGCGGCCATGCTGAATCTTTCTTCCCATCAAAATTACCACTTATTAATTTAAGAATGAATAATAGAAATCACAGAAAAATAGTAGTCATTGACGGTACGATTGGATATGTTGGTGGTTTTAATGTAGGAGATGAATATTTAGGTAAATCTAAGAAATTTGGTTATTGGAGGGACACACACTTACGTATTAAAGGTGACGCGGTAAATGCCCTTCAACTCAGATTTATCTTAGATTGGAACTCACAATCAACTCGTGACAATTTAACTTATGAATCTCGATATTTTCCTGATGTTGACTCTGGTGGTACGATAGGCATACAAATTGCTTCAAGTGGGCCTGATGAAGATTGGGAACAAATTAAATATGGTTATTTAAAAATGATTTCTTCAGCTAAGGAATCTATATACATTCAATCACCATACTTCATTCCCGATCAAGCTTTTTTAGATTCGATTAAGATTGCAGCGCTTGGTGGTGTGGATGTTAACATCATGGTTCCTAACAAACGTGACCATCCCTTTGTTTATTGGGCTACGCTTAAAAACGTAGCGTCTTTACTTGAAGCTGGCGTAAATGTCTATCATTATGATAATGGTTTTCTACATTCAAAAACACTTGTCATTGATGATGAGGTAGCAAGTGTAGGAACTGCCAATATGGATAATCGAAGCTTTACATTAAATTTTGAGGTCAATGCTTTTATTTATGATGAAGGTGTAGCGCGATCATTAAAACAAGCTTTCATTAATGATATGAAATTATCTAACAAGCTCACTTCTGAAGCATATGCTAAACGAAATATACTAGTTAAATTCAAAGAAGGGATTTCACAACTACTTTCTCCAATTTTATAGAAATTTGCAAGAAGTGAACGCTTAACGACAGGTTCACTTCTTCATTTATATCTTCTTTAATGTAACAAAATATGTAGTATCATTAATTAAACCATTATAATGATGTCAAAGATATTATTAAATACTAAATGTTAAAAAATGAAATACTTTGATACTTTTAAATTAAGTAAGGAGTCTATCTATGAACTCAAGAATGAAGATTAAAAACGCTTATGAATATATGAAAAGTTTCCATCAACATGATACTACTGGACATGATATTGCACATGTGGAACGTATCTATAACAACGCTTGTTATATCGCTAAACAAGAAAATATAACAGATACATTCGTTATAGAACTATCATCTTTATTGCATGATACTGTTGATAGTAAATTAACTGATGAAATTTTAGCATATGATCAGCTTAAACAGTTCTTATCTACTCTAGATTTAAGCGATGAAATATCACAACAAGTCCTCTACATTATTAAACATATGAGCTATCGAGCTGGTAAAAATAATCACGTTAAACTTTCGATAGATGGTGAAATCGTTAGAGATGCTGATCGCCTAGATGCCATAGGAGCAATCGGCATTGCTAGAACATTCCAATTTTCAGGACACTTTGGTGAACCTATGTGGACTGAAACGAAGTTTTCAAATGAAGCGTTACATACGTCTCACATTGAAGAGTTAGACAATTCAGCAATAAAACATTTTTATGAAAAATTATTTAAATTAAAAGATTTAATGCACACACCTACTGCAAAAAAACTTGCAGAAGAAAGACATCAATTTATGATTCAATTTCTCAAACAATTTATGTCAGAGTGGAATTTTAATAAAGAGTAAATTCAAATAAGAGATAAATTGTTAATTCATGTTTTAACCAAAATCATTAGTATCTACCACATAAAAAATACCTGAGACAACGATTGGTGTCTCAGGTTATTGTTTATTATTTTTTATTCTTTTTTGATACTACTTGAGTATTTTTCCCTTTTTTCTTTGAAGAAGGATTATGTTCTCTTTCATACTTTTCAATAAAAGGTTGAACTTCTTTTTTAGCAAGTTTAGAGTAATAAATATTAGCAAAATGCGTTTGAATTACTAAGAATAATGCACTGACAGACCAGTATAAACCTAAAGCTGATGATGCTTGTAAAGAAATCCAAATAATCATTATTGGAGAAATAACCATCATCATATAACCCATCTGACGTTGCTCTTGAGGCATCGTTTTGCTTGAAACTACAGCTTGAATAAAGTATAGCACACCGGCAATAACTGTAATCCAAATGTCAGGTTTAGTTAAATTAAACCATAAGAAATGCGGATGTTCAGATAAACCATTTACAAGTTTATCTTTTAATACAAAGTATAATCCCATAATAATTGGCATTTGAATAAGTATAGGTAAACATCCTAACATGCTCTTCATAGGGTTCATATCATATTTTTTATAAACTTCCATAAGTTCTTGGTTTGCAGCCATTTTTTCTTCTTGTGTACGCGCACGTTTAACCTTTTCTTGAATGCCATCTACTTCAGGTTTAGCCACTTTCATTTTCTCACGCATCATGTGGCTATTTTTATAGTTAGATAACATAAATGGTAACAAGATTAAACGAATGAAAAGAACTAATACGATAATTGCTAGTCCAAAATTATTATGAAAAACATCATTTCCTAACCACTGTAAGAGATGTTTCATAGGTTGAACAAAAGTATTAAAGAAGAATCCATCTTGCTTCTCAGGTGTAGAGTAATCACAACCTGCTAGAAAAATCATTATTCCCAAAAACAAAGGTAGTAACGCTTTTTTCTTCATTTTTCCACCTCTAATGTTATATTCACATAGAGTATATTTTATCATACTAATACAATAGTAGAAAACAAAAAGTAGAAAAAATAGAGATTTAGGTGAAATATCTTAAGAAGTATTTAACCGTTTTGTCTATATTGGTACTACGTGTAATTGCTGAGATGACAGAAATACCATCTGCACCTTCGTCAACAATAGGCTGCACGTTAGTTTCATTAATACCTCCAATGGCAACTATAGGAACATCATGAATATATAATCTTAATTGAGATATCATAGATGGCCCAACAGGTTTACTAGCGTCATCTTTTGATGATGTTGTATACATTGGACCTACTCCAATATAATCAACTTTAGACAAATCAGATTGTTGATACTCTTTCAAATTCCCTACACTTAAACCTATAATCTTATTTTTAAATTGGCTTGCAAATTGTTGAATTTCCATATCATCTTGACCTACATGAATGCCATCAGCATTAATCTCTTGGGCTAATTGAACATCATCATTAACTATCATAGGTACGTGATATGAATGACATAATTGTTTAAGTTTTAAGGCTAGCTGTTTTTTCTTTTCTCCTTTTAGTGCATTAGGGCCTTTTTCACGAAATTGATACAATGTGATTCCAGCTTCTAATGCCTCTTTGAGAACTTGCTCAATTGATTTATTTTTAGGTATATCTTGTGTTCCGCAAATAAAATAGACTGATAATTGTTTTGAATCAAACATCATATTTATATCTCTACCTTTTTTACTTGATTTTTATAAGCAATATCATTCATTTGATAAAGTTGATCTAGTAGTTCAGATAGAAAAGTACCAGGTCCATTTACATGAGGTGCTTGTTCAGCAAATTCTGCTGCGATGTTGTAGACACTTACCGCTTCAACTAATAAATCAATTGAAGGTTGAGTATTTCTAAACAAGAAACTTGCTAATACACCACCTAACAAGCATCCAGCCCCTGTAATTTTAGTAAGAAGCGGAGAACCATTAGATAATTTAATTATTTTCTCATTTTTTGCAATAATATCATCTTCCCCAGTAATGACAATAGCAGTGTTTAAAGTATTTGCCGCTTTTTTTGCAATATTTACTGAATCTAATTCGCTATCACTGTCAGTACCTTTCATAGTTGTATTAAAATCAATTAATGTCAATATTTCTGATGCATTGCCTTTTATAACTGTGACATTAACTTCATCAAGAAAACGTTGACAAAAATTTTTACGATATGTAGATGCACCAACTGCCACTGGATCAAAAACTATTGGTGTACCTTGCTGATTAGCAATTTTACCTATTTTGATAATATCTTCCTCATTTTCACGTGTGAGTGTACCGATATTAATTAAAAGCGCACTAGCCATTCGAGTAAAATCTTCAGCTTCTTCTGGTGCCTCACTCATTGCGGGACTAGCACCTAAACTTAGTAAACCATTCGCAGTAAAGTTTTTCACAACATCATTGGTATAGCAAATTACGAGTGGATTTTCTGAACGTAATCGTTCTAAATTATTCATCATCTAAACCTACTTTCTTCATATAAGCAAAATGATTTACAGGTCCTCTTCCCCTGCCAATTTCTGGGGTATGTTCAATACTTAATGAAATAAACTCTTTTGCTTTTTTTACTGCATCATTTATGGAACGACCTTTAGCTAATTCTGCTGTAATGACTGCTGAAAAAGTACAACCAGTTCCATGCGTATGTTTAGTATCAAAGCGTCTGTTCTCAAATGTATACGTTTCATTCTTAGTGAAAAGAAAATCTTTAGCATTATTTAAATCGGCTGAATGTCCACCCTTAATTACAACGCCCTTACTACCAATTTCATTAATAAAGATTTGACCTGCTTTACGTATACTTTCTTCATCGTTAATTTTAATACCAGTAATTTCTTCAGCTTCAGGTATATTCGGAGTGACAACATCAGCCAAAGGTAATAATGTTGATTGCAAATGATTTTTAGTATTGTCATCCATCAATGAATCACCACTTTTGGCAAGCATAACTGGATCAATCACATAAGGAATATTGGAATGTTCCTTTAAGTAACTTTGAATCAACTCCATCGTTTCTTTTGTTGCAATCATACCCGTTTTGATAGCTTGTGGTAATTCATCATCAAACACACTATCAAGTTGTTCCTTTACCCATGAAGTTTCTAAATTATGAATATGTTGAACTCCTAGAGTATTTTGAGCAACGATACTTGTTATAGTGGCCATACCATAAACGCCACACGCGTGAAATGATTTTAAATCCGCCATAACACCTGCCCCACCGGTGGGGTCTGTGCCTGCTATTGTTAGTGCAATTTTAGGTTTATGCATTATTATCTCCCCTATATTCCCATTTTTCATTAATATATGCCATATTGAAGAAATGTCTCTCATGAATAGTACTTTGCAAGAAATTTTCTTTAATTTCATTTTTTTCAGTCTCACTACAATGTTTAGTTAAACGGTCCATCAATTGATCGAACACATCAACAAGTTCGTCCATTTCAGTACTATAAAATTGGAACCATTTAGAAGTCACTGATTCTTTATTTAATTTTGGATCTTCCATCGCACGTTTACCAATGACAGCGTAAACGTATGGACATGGTGCCATCGCTGCAATCGTGAAGGCTGCATTTTCACGTGCAAATGCATTGAAGTACATGTGTTTAATATAATGATCACCACTTGGTGGCCATACTTTTTCTTTTACTATTTCTTCATATGGTTCATTAATGAAATCAGCTAGAACCTCATGCGCTTCAACTTCTCCTTCTAACATAAATTCAATTTGTTCTACTAGAAATTTAACATCATCCATGGAACTCATTTTGGGTATGAGCATTGCATAAATATTTGTAAACTCTTTTAAATAAGAAGCGTCTGCTCTTAAGTATTGTCTTACAGCTTGATTAGATAACTTACCTGCTAGTAAATCTTGAATAAAACCATCATTGTAAATGTCATCAATAATAGGTTTTGATGCTTCCCTCAACTCTTTTGAAAATGTCATAATTAGCCTCCTCAAAAAATAAAACTACTTCCCAACGAGGAAAGTAGTTAGACCAAGACATCTTAATGACGAATAGTTAATAACTACTTTCCTACGTTGGTATTAACCAAATCAGGTTATAAGGGTCTGAATACATTCATCTCAGCCTTTTGGCTCCCCTAGTAGTAAATAATATATGATTCATTATCAACCATAGCAAACGATTACATGTAAATCAAATAAGTCGTATAATAAAAAACCATCTTCTCAAATTCGAGAAGATGGTACATACTTCATATTTTAATTAAGCAGTTACCCAATGACCTGGGCCACCAGTATTATATAATTTTACTGCTGCTTTGTCTTGTACGCTTTCTGGAGCTTTTGCAGGTGATACACCTTTATATTGACTTGGAGCAACAGAATCCCAAGTTGATTGTAAGAATTGATATTTACCTGCTGCACCTGAAGATGGGTTTATTGCATGAATATCGCCACCTGATTCACGTTGAGCAATTTGTTGTAAATGTGAATTTACATTTACTGATGAACCACTTGAAGCTTTACTTGAAGAAGTTTGACTTGCAGATGTTGATTTTGTTTGTGGTTGCGCTGTTTGCTCATTTTGTGGTGCTGATACTTGTACAGGTTGTTGTTGTGTTGCTACTTGAGATTGGCTTGGTTGAACAGGTTGCGTAGCATTGTTTGTTGATTCATAACTCCAACTCCAAGTAGAACCATCAGATTCAAAATGATAAGAATTGCCATTGTAATCAAAATTAATGTTATAAGCACCTTCTTGAACAGGGCTTTCATTTAGTGATTGATCATTAGTTAACGCTTTTTGAGCTAATTCTGCTTTATCAACATTTGTAGTCTCACTTGCATGTGCGTCATGTCCTGCGTTGCCTGCTACAACGCCTAGTCCTATAGCTAATGATGATGCAACTAATGTTTTTTTCATTATTAAAAATCCTCCTAAAAGTGATTTGTTTTCTTAATTTGTTTACGTAACTTACTGTAACATCTATAAAAATCGTGCAGGTTACACTGAAATAAAAATAAACGCCAGTTTTTTACACTGCAATTACATTAAATAGTATACTAATTCTAATGAATAGCCGTAATGATTCCTATCATGATAGTTTTTTCGAGTCACATTATCACAATATCGTTGTAATATAAATGAAATTTATCAGATAATTATCAAAATTATAGGCCTTTGATATGTATTTAAAGCGACCTTTAATTAATGTTTTATGATTAACAAAGGCCGCTCGAGTATAATTGAAAGAAAGGATAAATTAATTTATTAAATATAGGATGGAGTTTTAAAGGAAAAGTTAGTTGTTTAAATATGAATTATTTCTAAATCATCAGGTTGATAAGTGTTGTTTTCAAATTGATTATCAGAGGGAGTTTCATTGTTTTTATTTTTTGGGGACATGAATTTAATTGTTTCAACGTATAATTCTGTAACAAAATGTGTTTGGCATTCTTTTTCATATTTTCTTGAACGCATTTGCCCAGTTATACCTACTAAAGTACCTTGACTAGTGTACTTTTCAATATTAGTGGCAGTTTTACCGAAAGCTTTACAAAGCAAATAATCTGAAGAAATTTCGTTATTATCATCTTTGTAGTTTCTTTCTGTAGCAACGCAAAATGTTGCTATTTTGTTATCCTCCTTTTCATATATTTGAGCATCTTTCGTCATTCTACCAACAATGACTATTTTATTTAACATGTGTCACCTCCTTCTTATGCTCTAATCATAACTGAGCTTAGTTCACTGGTCAAAACCACAATTTTATTGAAATTGTTAGTAAATGATGATGAGATTTTGATATATTTAAAGAAAATATTGAAGTATTATATCTAAATCTGACATAAATTTATATTTTTGTATGAATAAAAAAATTTGGAGAAGTGATATTATGAAAACTTTTAAGGCAGTAAGATTTCAAATTGTGAATGAACATGGTGCTATATCCGAATACGCCATTGAAGATGGTGTGATTATAAATAAAGAGGGAAGTGGCACTGGGTGGTTACTAGAAATAGTTATTTCAAATGAACACTATGAAACATTTAATCAATATAAGGAAAACAAACAACTTTTAGATATTAGAGTAGTTATTACAAGACCTGCTAACGATCCAGCGTTATTTAATGCAACAGTTAAAAGCGTTAAAAATTTTAAATATTCAATGTCAGTCGTTTTAGAATGTCACATCTACACTTTGAGACAAGAATACGCTGAGAGTTTATTAGAAGAATTAGTTGATGAAGGACTTACTGGTGAAAAGTTAAAAAAAACATTTAATCGTATGATGCAATCAAAACCTAAGTTGAAAGATGAGAAAATCGAAAGATAAACACATAGGGTAATTATAAAACATTTAATTTTCATATATTTAAATCATATACAAATTTAAATGTTGAACATAAATAAAGCCTAGAACATGAATTAACCATTGTTCCAGGCTCTATACGAACACTAATTACTATATTAAAAAGCACTACTATTGATACTTATATTTTCAGACGAGACCTGACTTAGAGCATTTCAACCAGAAATTCAATAGACATGAAAAGTTAGGTCAATAATCTGTGCAACTTTCTTTAAATATGTTTTTACTATTTTATTATCACAATACGAATTATTTTACCTTAAGAGTTTAATTATCTAAGGTTAAGCATCTTGAATAGCAAAAGTAAGTTCACAGCTACAAGCAAGTTGGCCATCAACAGTCGCTTTAGCCGAACCTTTACCTATAGGGCCTTTTATTTTAGTTATTTCAACTTCCAACATTAATGTATCTCCAGGTACGACTTGTTTTTTGAAGCGACACTTATCAATGCCTGCAAATAATGCTATTTTTCCTTTATTTTCTTCGCTATTTAACATAGCTACTGCACCAGTTTGCGCTAAAGCCTCCGTTATGAGAACACCAGGCATCACAGCGTAATTAGGGAAATGTCCCTGGAAAAATGGTTCATTACCCGATACTTGCTTTAGTCCTACACATCTTTTACCTTCATCATATTCTACAATTTTATCTATTAGTAAAAAAGGTTGTCTGTGTGGGATAATTTGTTTAATTTGATTATAATCAAAAATCGTTTCCATTTTTAAAACCTCCGTGCTTAAGCTGTAATAATATTATTGATTAACTCGTTCTATGTTTGCACCTAGACTTTTTAGTTTTCCATGCAAATTGACGTATCCTCTATCAAGATGCTTTAACTCAGTCACTTGCGTAGTTCCCTCGGCAACTAAACCAGCTAAGATTAAGGCTGCAGCAGCTCTTAAATCCGTGGCTTTAACTTGAGCACCTTGTAAATGGCTTTTTCCTTCAATTTTAGCACTTCTTCCTTCAACACTTATATTCGCATTCATTCTTCTAAATTCTGCAACATGCATAAATCTATTTTCAAAAACTGTCTCAGTAATCACTTTGTGTCCATTTGCTGTTAATAATAAAGCCATCATTTGAGATTGCATATCAGTTGGGAAACCTGGGTGAGGTAAAGTTTTTACATCTACTGGATTTAAATCTCCATTTGCTGTAACTCTTATACCTTCTTCATTATATTCAAGATCTATCCCCATCTCTTCAAGCTTATATATTAAACTAGCCATATGTTCTTTAATTGCACCACGTACAAATATGTCACCACGAGTTATTGCACCTGCGATAAGTAGCGTTCCAGCTTCAATTCTATCTGGTATAATTGCATGTTCAACACCGTAAAGTTTTTCAACACCATGTATCGTAATGGTATCAGTACCAGCACCTGTGATTTTACCGCCCATTTCATTAATATAATTAGCTAAATCAACAATTTCAGGTTCTTTAGCGACATTCTCAATGATAGATTTTCCTGATGCCAAGGACGCTGCCATAATAATATTTTGAGTTGCACCTACACTCGGAAAATCTAAATGGATATGTGCTCCCTTTAATCCATCTTTAGCATTTGCATAAATATTTCCATTTTCTAAATGAATGTCTGCACCTAAAGCTTCAAATCCTTTAATGTGCTGCTCAATAGGACGTGTTCCAATCGCACATCCTCCTGGCAAAGCAACAATAGCATGCCCTAATCGAGCGAGTAATGGTCCCATAACCAAGATGCTTGCTCGCATTTTACTCACATATTCATAAGGGGCTTCTTCATTTAAAGTTTTAGTTGCATCAACTTTAACTGCATTTTTATCTTTATCATACTCTACATTTGCATTGAGTGTAGATAATACATTATTGATTGTTTCAACATCACTTAACTCTGGGACATTAACTAGTTTACTTTGTCCTTCTGAAGCAAGTAATGACGCTGTAAGTACAGGTAATACAGCATTTTTAGCTCCTTCAACATTTACTTCACCTGTTAAACGATTTCCACCATTTATTACTATTTTATCCATCTTTAATCCTCCACTTAAAACTCTAATCAGTTATTCATTTCCCAACATTATAATTAAATATTCGTCATATGATCACATTTAACCTATAAATTAAATAACAATTACAAAGTTATTTTATCAAGTATTTCACTTGAGTTGAATATTGCAATAAATCAACTATAAAGTTACTGACTGCCGTACCCAGTAAAATAGAAATAAAAATCATACAAACTTGAACTTGTAATGGGTAGCCCTTTTTAAAAAGTTGATCTAATTTTATGGAATTTAAAGCCCAATAAGCTACGCAAATACAAACAACATGTAAGATTAAATGTACAATTGCGAACTGACCAAGATAATCCATATTAAGCTCCTTCGTAAGATTACTGTATAACATTGTACACGAAAAGAGGCAATAAAGATACTTATAAAAATGGATATTAGTTTTTAATATTTTAGAATTTAAAAAAAGGTTCGATAGTCATTAAAATATACTATCGAACCTTTTTTAATTATTGTAATTCTGCAACACGTAAACGATTATTTGCTCGTTCAAGTGCTCTTTTAGCTCTATTTATGTCTGTATTATCATCATCATCTTCTAAATGTGATTCTGCTCTCGACTTAGCTAATTTAGCTCTTTCAACATCGATTTCACTAGCAGGTTCGGCCGTTTGGACGATAATTGATAATTGATGTTGTCTTGCTTCAATAAAGCCATCACTTACTGCAATAAATTCATTTCCGTTGTGAAAATTAACTTTCACATGACCTGTTTTTAATGCAGCAACAGTTGGAATGTGACCATACATAATCCCCATTTCTCCAGCTGTTGTTTGTAAGACAGCCATCTCAACGTCTTCACGTTCATAGACAGAACCATTAGGAGTGACAATATTTAGTCTAAGTGTATTCATTATCCATACCTCCTAATTATTAGACTTCAACACCCATATCTTTTGCTTTCTCAATTACGTCTTCCATGCTACCTACTAAACGGAATGCGTCTTCAGGGATATGGTCATACTTACCATCTAAAATATCTCTGAAGTCTGCAACTGTTGTTTTAACAGGTACATATGAACCTTTTTGTCCAGTGAATTGTTCTGCAACGTGGAAGTTTTGTGATAAGAAGAATTGAATTCTACGTGCTCGTTCCACAGTTTGCTTATCTTCATCAGATAATTCATCCATACCAAGAATCGCAATGATATCTTGTAACTCTCTATATTTTTGTAAAGTAGATTGAACTTCACGTGCCACATCATAATGCTCTTGACCTACTACTGAAGGTTCCAAAGCTCTAGATGTAGAAGCAAGCGGGTCTACAGCTGGATAAATACCCATTTCTGTTAATTTACGCTCTAAGTTTGTTGTTGAATCTAAGTGCGCGAACGTTGTTGCTGGCGCAGGGTCAGTATAGTCATCGGCTGGTACGAAAACAGCTTGAATTGATGTAACTGAACCTTTATTTGTTGAACTTATACGTTCTTGTAATTGACCCATTTCTGTAGCAAGTGTAGGTTGATAACCAACAGCTGATGGCATACGACCTAATAACGCAGAAACTTCTGAACCAGCTTGAGTGAATCTGAAAATGTTATCAATGAATAATAACACATCTTGACCTTCTTCATCTCGGAAATATTCAGCCATTGTTAATCCGGATAATGCTACACGCATACGTGCACCAGGTGGCTCGTTCATTTGACCAAAGACCATTGCAGTTTTCTTGATAACACCACTGTCGCTCATTTCATAGTAAAGATCATTACCTTCACGTGTACGTTCACCAACACCAGCGAATACTGAAATACCACCGTGTTCTTGAGCGATGTTATTAATAAGTTCTTGGATTAGTACGGTTTTACCTACACCGGCACCACCAAATAATCCAATTTTACCACCTTTTATGTAAGGTGCTAATAAGTCTACTACTTTAATACCAGTTTCTAAGATTTCTACTTTTGTTGATAATTCGTCGAATCCTGGAGCTTGTCTATGGATAGGGTCACGTCGTACTGAATCATCAATTTTTTCATCTAAGTCAATAGTTTCTCCTAGTACGTTAAACACTCTTCCTAGAGTTACGTCACCGACAGGTACACTAATGTCTCTACCTGTATCTTTAACTTCCATTCCTCTTTGAACGCCGTCAGTTGAGTCCATTGCAATTGTACGAACTACATCGTCACCTAATTGAAGTGCAACTTCTAACGTTAATTGAAGCGTTCCATCTTCTTTAGGAACTTCGATGTGTAATGCATTATTTATCTCAGGTACTTCGTTATGTTCAAAACGAACATCTATTACTGGACCCATAACTTGAGTTACACGGCCAATTCCCATGTTGATTTCCTCCTTTTATTATTACTCAAGAGCTGATGATCCACCCACAATTTCAGTAATTTGTTGAGTAATCGCAGCTTGTCTCGCTCTATTGTATTCTAATGATAAATCATCGATTAGTTCTGTCGCATTATCTGAAGCATTTCTCATTGCTGTCATACGTGAAGCGTGTTCACTAGCTTTTGCATCTAAGATTGTACCGTAGATTAAGCTTTCAACGTATTGTGGCAAAATAACGCTTAAAATAGATTCTTTATCTGGTTCAAATTCGTATGAAGACATTTGACCATGTCCTTGACCTGAATCTTCTTGAGATAATGGTAAAACTTGTTTAGTTGCAGGTTTATTTTCTAAGACACTAACATAATGACTGTAATAAATAGTCAATTCATCTATGTTTTCCTCGCTAAATAAATCAATAGCATGTTTAGCTATAGATTGAATAGACTTAAATGAAGGTTGATCTGGAACTTCAACTAAAGAACTTTCAATTTCATATCCTCTATGATTGAAGAAATCTACACCTTGCTGACCTAAAACGATTAGGCTATATTCACTACTGTCGTTGTGTTTAGATCTGATATCGTTTACTAATGTTTTTAAAACATTTGTACTATAGGCACCGGCTAAGCCTTTATCACTAGTAATTACTAAGTAACCACTTCTTTTAATATCTCTAGATTTAAGCATTGGATGATTAGAGGTACTATTTGAACCAGCTACAGCTGTAATAGCATCTTGCATCTTTTCCATATAAGGTCTAAATGATTTAGTATTTTTCTCAGCTCTACGTAATTTTGAACTAGAAACCATGTTCATCGCCTTAGTGATTTGCTTCATCTTACTTGTCGATTTAATACGACTGTCTATCTCTTTAAGAGAGGCCATTATCTCACCACCTTTGGAGTATTAATCTTAATTTAACGATTTATAAGATTTAGAATGTACTCTCTATATTACGATTAAATTAGATTTTATTCTTCTGATTTATTAAAGCCTTTTTTAAATTCTGTGATAGCAGAATCAAATTTATCAGCATCTGGTAAAGCACCAGTTTCTCTAATTTCATTTAATAACTCAGTTGCATTTGAATCAGCCCAGTGGTTAAATTCCTCTTCAAAACGAGTGATATCTTGTACAGGAATATCATCTAAGTAACCTTTAGTTAATGCAAAAATGATAAGTACTTGATGTTCTACAGGCAGTGGGTTGTTTTGACCTTGTTTTAAGACTTCAACAGTACGTTCACCACGCGCCAACTTTTTAGCTGTGAATTCATCTAAATCAGAACCAAATTGCGCAAATGATTCTAACTCACGATATGAAGCCAAGTCTAAACGTAATGTTCCTGCAACTTTTTTCATCGCTTTAATTTGAGCTGAACCACCAACACGAGATACTGATTGTCCAGCATTAATCGCTGGTCTAACACCTGAGAAGAATAAATCAGATTGCAAGAATATTTGTCCGTCAGTAATTGAGATAACATTTGTTGGAACGTAAGCTGAGATATCGCCAGCTTGAGTTTCAATGATTGGTAAAGCAGTAATTGAACCGCCTCCAAGATCATCGTTAAGTTTTGCAGCTCTTTCTAATAATCTACTGTGTAGGTAGAAGACGTCCCCAGGATATGCTTCACGACCTGGTGGTCTACGTAGTAATAATGATAACTCACGGTATGCTGCCGCTTGCTTAGTTAAATCATCGTAAACGATAAGAACATGTTTTCCATTAAACATGAACTCTTCACCCATAGTTACACCAGAATATGGCGCAATATAAAGTAATGGTGCTGGATCAGCTGCGGATGCAGATACAACGATTGTGTAGTCTAAAGCACCTGCTTGTCTTAATTTTTCAACATTTGCACGAACAGTTGAATCTTTTTGACCTATTGCAACATAAATACAAATTGTATCTTGATCTTTTTGGTTTAAGATAGAATCAATTGCAACTGTTGTTTTACCAGTTTGACGGTCACCAATGATTAATTCACGTTGACCTCGACCAATAGGTACTAAAGCATCAATTGCTTTGATACCTGTTTGTAATGGTTCATCTACAGATTTACGATCCATTACGCCAGTTGCTTTTTTCTCCACAGGACGGGTTTTAGTCGCATTGATTGGACCTTGCCCGTCAATAGGTTGTCCAAGAGGATTAACAACTCTTCCTATCATTTCCTCTCCGACTGGTACTTCCATAATTCGGCCAGTACGTTTAACTTCGTCACCTTCACTAATTTCTTCATATGGTCCTAAAATAACCACACCCACATTAGATTCTTCAAGGTTTTGTGCTAAACCAAGAACACCGTTATGGAATTCTACTAGCTCACCAGCCATAACGTCGTTAAGTCCGTGAATTAATGCGATACCGTCACCAATTTGGAGTACTGTACCAACATCTGTAACGGACATTTCTGACTCATAATTTTCAATTTGTGAGCGAAGCAATGCACTGATTTCTTCAGCTTTTATGGCCATCTATGTCACTCCTCTTTAAATATTAGTTAGCTCTTTCAAATTTTCTTTGTAATTGAACAAGGTCATTTCTAACACTACCATCCATAACTGTAGTTCCAACCTTAACTCTAAATCCACCAATTAGATCTTGATTGATTTTAGTGTTAACAATTACATTTGACAATTCAGTTTGCTTTTTTATAAGTTCTACAATTCTTGATATTTCATCTTCGCTTAACTCGTAAGTCGATTCAATAATAGCAAAATCTTGTTTGTAGTGTTTGTTAAATAAATTTTGAAATGATTTAAAAACATTCTCTACAATTGAAATATGTCGGTTATCTGCTAATACTTTTAAAGTATTTACCACATATGGATTTGCTTCGTTGTAAACTCTTTCTACAAATTCTTTACGTTGATTTGCAGTTAAACTTGGATTACTATCAATTGCTTTAAGTTGTTTTATGAAATCAAACGATGAATGGCTAATTGTTTCTAAATCTTCATAGACAACATCTAGTTGATTTGTATCTAGAGCGACATCAAATAATGCTTTGGCATATTTTTTTGCTACCTTTGCCATTATTTATCCCCTGCCTCTTTTAAATACTTTTCAACTAATTCTTTTTGATCTTGCTCTGAAATTTCTTTTCTAAGAACTTTAGATGCAATAAGTACTGATAGTTCAGAAACTTGATTATTAATATCAGAAATTGCACGTTCTTTTTGACTATTAATTTCACTTTGAGCAGTTTCAATCATACCATTAGCTTTTTCGTTAGCTTCATGAATAATTTCTTCATGTTGCTTACGTGCTTGAATCTTAGCATCATCTAAGATTTTTTGAACTTCATCTTGAGTTTCTTTAAGTGTCTTTCTATTTTCTTCTTCAAGTTTTTGAGCATTTATCTTAGCTTGTTCTGCGTCGTCAATATCTTTATTGATATCACGTTCACGTTTATCCATTACTTCTTTTAATGGACCCCAAGCAAATTTCTTCAAAAGTATGATGAGGATTACAAATGTTGCGAGTGTTACAATTGTTGTCCCCCATTCAACTCCTGCACCGAGAATAAATGTATTAGCTGTTGCAGTCACGGGCTCATGACACTCCTTTCGTCAAAATAATCACTAAGCTATAAAAAACAAAACGAACGGCGATAGTCTCTCGTTAGACTTCGCCTTATAAAATGTCTTATCCAGCAAATGTCATGAATGCAATTACAACACCGATGATTGGTAATGCCTCAACTAAACCAACACCAATGAACATGATACCCATTAATTGACCACGTGCTTCTGGTTGACGTGCTACACCTTCAACTGTTCTAGATACGATAAGACCGTTACCAATACCTGCACCTAATGCTGATAAACCAATTGCGATTGCCGCTGCGATTAAATTCATAATAAAATTTCCTCCTAATATTTATATAGTTACTAAATTATATTAATGTCCGTCTGCCACTTTATGTGACATGTAAACCATTGAAAGCATTACAAAGATATATGCTTGAATCGTTCCCACGAATATAGAGAACGCTTGCCAAACTATTAATCCAGGAATACTAATTATCCAACCCCATGCAGGTTGTTCAAAGAACAATGATGCAAGTAAACCGAGTAATAATTCACCTGCAAAAATATTACCGTACAAACGTAGACCTAAAGTTAATGTAGAAGTGAATTCTTCGAATACATTAATAATAGCCAATGGCCAGAAAGGTTTAAAATATCCAGCTGCATAAGCTTTTGTTCCACGCATTTTAATACCGTAATAGTGCGTTAACAAAATCATAGTTGTAGATAACGTTAGAGTTACCGTAGCGTCTGCTGTTGGTGATTTCCACCATAGCGTATGGTCATGAGTGACAATTGCGAACGGTAAACCAAGCATGTTGGCTACAAAAATGAAAAGAATTAATGTCACTGCTAAGAAGTGGAAATTCCCACCTTTTTTCCAGGCCATATTACTTTCAATAATACCTCTAACAAAATCAAATACCCATTCAATGAAGTTTTGTTTTCCAGTTGGTCGTTTCTTTAAGTTTCGAGTGCAAACTATAGCTAAAATAAAAACTAAAATTGCTGTAATCACTACCATTAAAACACTGGCCAGATTAAAAACAATATCGAAACCAAAGACGTTCCAACTAACGAGTGGGGATTTGTGATCCATAAACTCACCTCTTTCTATTAAATTTTTACTCCCTTTGTAGTAGAGGGCGCAATATGATTACAATATAAGAAATCATTAACCCAATTAAAACTCCGATAATATTAATGTGTTCTTTAAAGAATAACCATAATACACATGCAATAATTGCCACTAAATACCTCCAAGTACTACCAGTAGACATTTGTGTCGATTCTTTATGCATGGATTTAGCTAAATAAATCTCAAAGATGTATGTATTTACTAAAGAACCACATGTACCTATCATAAGACCCAAAAAAAATGGGCGGGGTGAAATTGAGTACAATATTCCAACTATTACCAATAAATAAAGATAATATTGCAAATATTGTTTGAAAATGATGTTGAAACGACGCATTTTATAGCCTCCGAGTGTCCTATACCAATCATGTAAACCGTTCCACTCATACAATCTAAATGATAATATAGCCGGTTGTATGGTGTCAATTCTATTCAAATTCTTGTTAAATTTTCACTGGTTTTTGTCACAAAAAATTCACATTTGTCATTTTATAAATCTTTTGTATATTCAAAATGATTGGGTCTGTCATTTGTCAAATTAAAATAATATTTTATATGTTGCACAATTCTCTCACTAGCTTGTCCATCGCCATATGGATTAACAGCTTGACTCATTTTTTGATAAAGGTCTGGTTTTTCTAATAATTTTTTAGTTTCATTATAGACATCTTCTTCATTCGTACCAATGACTCTCAAAGTTCCAGCATCTACACCCTCCGGTCTTTCAGTACTATCTCTCAATACTAAAACAGGTTTATGTAATGATGGTGCCTCCTCTTGTATTCCACCAGAGTCAGTCATAATGAGATATGCTTGTTTAGCAAAATTATGAAAATCAACCACATCAAGTGGTTCTATCAATTCAATCCTAGGATGATTTCCTAAATATTTTTGCGCTATATCTCTTACTTTGGGATTCATATGCATAGGATAGACCAACGCTAAATCATGATATTCATCAATCAACTTTCTAATCGCTTTAAACACGTTTATCATAGGTTTACCTATGTTTTCACGTCTATGTGCTGTGAGTAAAATAAAGTTTTTATTTTTATGTTTTTGTATAATAGATGATGAATATTGGTAATCGATTGTATATTTCATTGCGTCAATAGCTGTATTACCAGTGATAGCTATATGTTTGGCTAATTTACCCTCTTTTACTAAATTCTGTGCAGCATTATAGGTTGGGGCAAAGTGCAAATCTGCCATTACCCCAACCATTTGTCTATTTATTTCTTCTGGATAAGGTGAATATTTATTATAACTCCTTAATCCAGCTTCAACATGTCCTATAGGTGTTTGACTATAAAATGCAGCTAATGCTCCAGAAAAGGTTGTCACTGTATCACCATGAACAAGTACCATATCAGGCACTTCCTTTTGTATGATATCTTCTAACTTTTTCATTGCTTCAGATGTTACTTCAGACAGTGTTTGACCAGCTTTCATAATATTCAAATCATAATCTGCACTTATATTAAAAGTATTCAACACTGAATCAAGCATCTCCCTATGTTGGGCGGTGACTACAACAACGGGTTCCAGGTTAGAATCTTTTTCTAACGTTTTAATCAACGGAGCCATTTTTATAGCTTCAGGCCTAGTTCCAAATATGGTCATAACTTTTTTCTTCAAAAATATCTATCTCCGAATCTATTATTTAGTACCGAATAATCTATCCCCTGCATCACCTAAACCAGGTGTAATATACGCTTTGTCATTTAATTTTTCATCTAATGCTGCAATGTATATATCTACATCTGGGTGTGCTTCTTGCATTTTTTCAACGCCTTCAGGGGCAGCTATTAAACACATAAAACGTATACTTTTAGCTCCTCGTTTTTTTAATGAAGAAATTGCTTCAATAGCTGAAGCACCAGTAGCAAGCATAGGATCAACCACAATAATTTGACGTTCATCGATATCTTGAGGCATTTTCGCAAAGTACTCTACCGCTTCAAGAGTCTCTGGATCTCTATAAAGTCCTATATGTCCTACCCTAGCAGCAGGAACAAGACTTAACACACCATCTGTCATGCCTAAACCAGCTCTTAAAATAGGTACAATTGCTAACTTTTTACCTGCCAAACGTTTAGCTGTCATTTTAGTCACAGGCGTTTGTATTTCAACATCTTGTAGTTCTAAGTCTCTAGTTACTTCATAGGCCATTAACATACCGACTTCATCTACAAGTTCTCTAAACTCTTTTGTTCCAGTGTGAGCGTCTCTAATATAACTTAGTTTGTGTTGTATTAATGGGTGATCAAAAACATGTACTTTACTCATAATCATTTTCCTCCAATGTGTATATCTATTAATTATATAATGGATATTTAGATGTGAGTGCGTGAACCCTCTCTTTAGCTTCATTTAGTTTAGTATCATTATCATAGTTATTTAATGCTAAACTAATAATTTTTGCTACTTCCACAAATGCAGATTCATCAAAACCACGAGTTGTAGCTGCAGGTGTTCCTAGTCTAACACCACTTGTTACAAACGGTTTTTCTTTATCAAATGGAATAGTATTCTTATTACATGTAATTCCTACTTTATCAAGTGTCTCTTCAGCTAATTTACCAGTCATATTGATAGAACCTTTAACATCAACTGCAACTAAATGATTGTCTGTTCCGCCAGATACAACTCTGAACCCTTCTTCAATTAATGTTTGAGCTAAAGCTTGTGCATTTTTAATGACTTGATTTTGATAATCTTTAAAATCGTCGTTCAAAGCTTCTCCAAATGCAACAGCTTTTGCAGCGATGACATGTTCTAGTGGACCACCTTGAATACCTGGGAAGATTGTTTTATCTATATCTTTTTTATATTCTTCTTTACATAAAATCATACCACCACGTGGACCACGTAAAGTTTTATGAGTTGTAGTAGTCACAAAATCAGCATATTCTACAGGATTAGGATGTAAACCAGCAGCTACTAAACCAGCAATATGTGCCATATCTACCATCAATTTAGCTCCTACTTCGTCTGCAATTTCTTTAAATTTTTTAAAGTCAATAGTTCTTGAATATGCTGAAGCACCAGCTACAATTAATTTAGGTTGATGCTCAATTGCTAAACGTCTCACTTCATCATAGTTAATTAATTCATTTTCTTGGTCCACACCATATTCAACAAAATGATAAAATTTACCACTAAAATTGACAGGTGCCCCATGAGTTAAATGCCCACCATGACTCAAATTCATACCTAACACAGTATCGCCCATTTCTAAAGCAACCAAATACACAGCCATATTAGCTTGAGAACCTGAATGGGGTTGGACATTAACATGTTCTGCTCCAAATAAAGCTTTTGCTCTATCAATGGCAATGGCCTCAGTTACATCTACGTGCTCACACCCGCCATAATAACGACGTCCAGGATAACCCTCAGCATATTTATTCGTTAATACTGAACCTTGAGCTTCCATAACTGCTTGTGATACGAAATTTTCTGATGCAATAAGTTCAATATTACTATTTTGTCGTTGAAAATCCTTTTGAATAGCATCGTAAACAACTTTATCCTTCTTCTCGATATAAGACATTTGAATCCCCTTCTTCCACAATATTTATTGATATTTAGCTCGTTCGCCACCAATTTTCTTAGGTCTAGATGTCGCTATGGTAACGATAGCTTCTCCAATTTGTTTAACACTTGTTCTTACAGGAACACACACATGTTTAATATGCATTCCAATTAAGGTCTGACCTATATCTATACCTTTTGAAACAGTAATATGCTCAACAACAATAGGATCTTCCATTTGTTGATAAGCGTAAGTGGATAAACTACCACCTGCATGAACGTCTGGAATGACAGTAACTTCTTCCATAGTCAATGGGTTGAAATTTGCTCTATCTATCGTTACTGCCCGGTTAATATGTTCACATCCTTGAAAAGCAAATGTCACGCCTGTATCAATCTCTAGTTGTTTCAAATTTTCATAAATTTCTTTAGCTACGTCCATCGATCCAACAGAACCAATACGTTTACCTATAACTTCAGAAGTTGAACAACCAATGATACACATTTCGCCTGGGTTAAAGAATGACATATCTTTCAATTCATCAAGCAGTTGTTGTAAATCACGCATTTGAACCCACCCCTTTGTAAAAAATAAAAAGGAACATAGCAAACTTGCTATACTCCTTAATTATAACTTATTTAAAGCTTAACATATACTAATTATATATATTTTACTTTACTCGTGTTTAAATTTTATTTTGTCGACTAAATCATAAATTTTGATATAAGTTTGTTCATAAACATCGAATGAGCCACCAAATGGGTCATCAATTTCCTGTGTGTCACCTACATACTCATTTAATGTAAAGACATTAGATTGTCGTCCATACATAGAAAATATCAAGTCTTTATGATCTTGCGTCATGGTAAGTATAATATCAGCATCAAGATCATCTATACGAAAAGTTTGTGCTAGCGATGGTTCAGGTAAACCGTACTTATGAATTAATTCTAACGATTCCTTAGATATGGCCTGTCCCTCAACTGCGAATAGTCCTCTTGAAGCTATGCTATCGTTTGGTAAAAGGGACTTGGCTATACTTTCAGCCAGTGGGCTTCGACAAGTGTTGCCACTACATACAAAAATTATTTTCATAGCTTTTCACCTTTAACTAGTTTATAACTTGCTGCTTTTAACATTCGATTCATGATAGCTTCAGTATGATGATTATCTTCAAATCCATAAATATATGCCTCTTCTATTTCTTCATTCTGGTCAAGTTCATGTAAAATTTCATATAAATTATGGCCTGCTGATTTAAAATCTTCCTTATTTTCACATAATGATATAAAAATGCTATTTTCGGGAATCAAACTTCTTTGACTCTGTGGAAATACAAATGCTACTTTTGACCATTTATCATCATTAGCTATTTTTTTATTTAAATCTTTAACAATTGTTAATGGGGTTTCTGGAGAATAATGTTTATATTTCATCCCAGGTGCGATAGGCTTTTCATTTTCCTCATATATTTGACGATTTATCGAATGCGGTAGTTTAGTTTCTATCATATCTTGTGTAATTGAACCTGGTCGCGCGATACGAAACGGAAACTGTGTGCAATCAATCACAGTACTTTCAAGCCCCTCTTCACATTGATCACCATTAACTATACCGTTGACTTTGCCATTTAAATCTCTATTCACATGTTCAAAGGTTGTTGGTGACGGACGACCACTAATATTAGCACTAGGAGCTGCTATGGGTTCATCTACAATTTGAAGTAATGCTCTCCCTATTTTATGACTAGGCATTCTAACAGCGATAGATTCTAATCCACCAGTCACTTTACTGCAAAGATAACCCTGTTTAAGTGGTAATATAAAAGAAATAGGTCCCGGCCAAAATTCATCCATTAATACTTTAACCTTATCATCGATATGCTCTACAAAATCATCGAGTTGTTCAATACTGTGAATATGGACGATTAACGGATTATCTGACGGACGTCCTTTTGCAACATAGATATTTTCGACTGCTTCTTCGTTTCTAGCATTCGCCCCAAGACCATATACTGTTTCAGTAGGTATCGCTACTAAACCTCCATCTAGGAAAGTTTGTTTTATCTCATCAATATGTGGATATTGACTAACATTATTTTTATACATTCTTAAATCCCATATTTGTGTGTGCATGTTTTCACCTCTTCTGTGATTGTATGCTGTAAAGAAATAAGGGCAGAATTTAATTCATTTTCAAAAAGTTGAATTAAAATTCCACCCGTGCTATGTTGCTGATCGAAAGTCATGTTTTTCATAAACAAAACAACTATAAAAACAATATCGTATAAATTGTTTAACTACCAAATAATAGATAAAATTCGCTGATTTCCATTGATATCTTTGAAAATCTCTACTTCTTTTTCAGGATATAAATCTTGAACCATTCTTTTTAAGATATCTCCTTGTTGATAACCAATTTCAAAAACAACATGTCCACCTTGTTTCATTACAAATGGTAAATCTTCTAATATTGACTCATAAATAGCAAATCCGTTTTTCTCAGCGAATAGAGCATGATGCGGCTCATAATTTAGTACTGTTGACTCCATATCTATTATTTCGCTATGACCTATGTATGGTGGATTAGATATTAACCCATCCAATTTTATATCTTTTTCAATTAGCGGTTTTAAAGCATTTCCACGCAAAAACTGAATATTTTGGTGATAGTGACTTGCATTTTGCTTAGCTACACTTAAAGCATCTTCATACAAATCTGTTGCAATAACATTTAATTCAGGTTGCAGTAACTTAAGCGTAATTGCTATAGCACCACTTCCAGTTCCAATATCTGCTATGGTATCAGTCTTTTTACACAATTCTAAAAAATGCAGCATAACTTCCTCAGTTTCAGGCCTTGGTATAAGACAGTGTTGATTCACTTTAAATTGATAACCATAAAATGACTGAAATCCAACAATGTATTGGATAGGTTCTCCAGTGACCATCCTATCCAACGCTTTATCCAATTTGTTAATCGATGTCAAAGACATTTGTTCATCTTTATGAATTAAATAATCTGTTTTTGACCAACCAAAAACATCTAAAAACAACCATTCGGCACGAGTTGATTCAAACCCTTCATTTATAGCAATTGTCTTGGCTTCTGCAAACTTTTCTTTATAATTCACCATTGTTTAATTCTTTCAGTTTCTCAGTTTGTTCTGAAAGTGTGAGTGCCTCCACAATCTCGTCTAAATGTCCTTCCATAATTTGATTTAACTTTTGAAGCGTTAAACCAATCCGATGATCTGTCACACGACTTTGAGGATAATTATAAGTTCTTATTCTTTCAGAGCGATCGCCTGTACCAACAGCTGATTTTCTTTGAGAAGCATATTTTTGTTGTTCTTCTTGCAATTTCATATCATATAATCGAGCTTTTAAAACTTTCATTGCTTTTTCTCGGTTTTGAATTTGAGACTTTTCAGAAGAAGTTGCTATAACACCCGTCGGCAAGTGTGTAATACGTACTGCAGAGTCAGTCGTATTAACGTGCTGACCACCAGCACCACTAGAACGATAAGTATCAATTTTTAAATCTTCATTACGTATCTCAATTTCGACATCTTCAGCTTCAGGTAATACAGCAACAGTTGCAGTGGAAGTGTGAATTCGCCCTCCTGATTCTGTTTCAGGCACACGTTGGACTCTATGTGCACCATTTTCAAATTTTAATTTACTGTAAGCACCTGTACCAGATACTGAGAAACTCACTTCTTTATATCCACCATGATCACTTTCTGAAGCTTCTACTATTTCTGTTTTAAATCCGTTTGCCTCGGCGTATTTTGAATACATTCTCATTAAGTCCCCAGCAAATATTGCAGCTTCATCTCCTCCTGCAGCTGCACGAATTTCGACAATAACATCTTTATCATCATTAGGATCTTTAGGTATAAGTAAGATTTTTAATTCTTCTTCCATATCAGGTAATTCTGTTTTTAAAGCGCTACTTTCTTCTTTTAGCATTTCAACTTCTTCTTTATCAGATGTTTCACTTAACATATCCTCAATATCTTGTAATTCTTCTTTTTTGGTCTTATAACTTCTATACACATCAACAGTCTTTTGTAAGTCAGCTTGTTCTTTTGAATATTTTCTTAATTTATCAGCGTCATTCACTACATCAGGATCACTCAGTAATTCATTTAATTGTTCATATCGTTCTTCTACTATATCTAATTGATCAAACACTACATTTCCTCCTTCTCATTTTCACTAGGCGCAACTATATGATGTGCTCTACAACGTGGCTCGTAACTTTCATTTGCACCAACCAATATGATGGGATCATCTTCTTTTGCCGGTTCACCATTTATTAACCGCTGTGTACGACTCGAGGGTGAACCACAGACAGAACATACTGCTTGCAACTTTGTAATATGTTCACTAACTGCGAGCAACTTGGGCATAGGTTTAAACGGTTCTCCTCTAAAGTCCATATCTAAACCTGCTACAATAACACGATGCCCGTTTTCGGCTAATTTTTCAACTATGTTGACAATATCATCTTCAAAAAATTGCACTTCATCAATTCCGATGACGTTTACTTCTTCTAGCTTATGATTTAAAATTTCTTGAGCTGTAGATATATTAATCGCTTCTATCTCATTACCATTATGTGAGACGACCTTTTCTTTATGGTAACGATCATCAATTGCTGGTTTGAAAACAACCACCTTTTGTTTAGCGTAGATTCCACGTCTTAAGCGACGTATAAGTTCTTCAGATTTTCCACTAAACATACTTCCTGTTATGGTTTCAATCCAACCTGAATGGTACGTTTCATACATTGATAGTTCCACCTTTTTCAAAACATAATCGCTTAATTATATCATATTTTTTATGTATATAAATGTATTTTCAAAGTAAGAATCATAATTTACAAGTGTATTATGAAATTTAATAATTAAACGAATAATCTATAAAAGATTTTACACATCTCTATAAATGTTTATACTTATCGATAGATTTTATAGATATAAAGAGCTTTGATATAGCGTTGATGATTCAACGAAACTCTATAATAAAAAACTGTCTACAATACCCAAACGGGAAAGTAGACAGTTGAAATCCAAAATTAGTTGTTGTTTGATTTGAGTCCAAACTTTTTGTTGAAACGTTCCACACGACCATCCGCTGCTGCGAATTTTTGACGTCCAGTATAGAATGGATGAGAATCTGATGATACATCTAAACGAATAACTGGGTATTCATTTCCATCTTCCCATTCCATAGTTTCTGAAGATGTTTTTGTAGAACCACTTAAAAATTTAAAGTTTGTTGTTGTATCTAAAAAGATAACTTTGTGATATTCAGGATGAATTCCTTGTTTCATTTTTTTCAGCTCCTTTGCCCTGAACCATCTGGAACAGAGTTATTTGTGAGTTTTTTACCCAATACTGTGTAATTATAATAGTAATATATGGAAAACGCAACCCTTAATCTACGAGTTTAAATAATTGGTCTTCCTGTTTTAGTACTCTCTTCAGCTGCTTTTTGCAATTGCTTAAAGAATTCCTTATTATTTTTCGAACGCTTAAGTTTTCTAATAAAACGTTCTGTAAAGTCTGTTGAATCGGTAAATAAATTTCGTAATTGCCATAATGAATCTAATTCCTCTTTAGTGATTAATAGCTCTTCTTTTCGTGTTGAACTACGACCTATGTCTATCGCTGGGAATATTCTACGTTCTGATAACTTGCGATCAAGATGTAATTCCATATTACCTGTACCCTTGAACTCTTCATAAATCATATCATCCATACGAGATCCTGTCTCAACTAAAGCAGTAGCTAAAATTGTCAAACTTCCCCCAGCTTCAATGTTACGTGCTGCACCAAAAAACGCTTTAGGTTTGTGTAATGAAGCGGGATCAAGCCCGCCTGACAATGTACGTCCACTAGGAGGTATGACTAAATTATACGCTCGAGCCAAACGTGTTATGGAGTCCATAAGTATAATTACATCTTCTCCAATTTCAACTAATCGCTTTGCACGCTCTAATAATAATTCAGCAACTTTAACATGATGTTCTGGTGGTTCATCGAAAGTCGAATGAACGACTTCTGCAGATTCAACCGATCTTTCAATATCCGTCACTTCTTCTGGACGCTCACCTACTAGTAAGATAAATAAATTCGCTTCAGGTTTATTACTCGCTATTGCATTAGCGATTTCTTTTAATAAACTTGTCTTACCAGCTTTAGGTGGTGCAACTATAAGACCACGTTGACCAAGACCTATTGGTGTGACTAAATCCATAATACGAGTGGAATAATTTGTAGATTGCGTTTCTAATAGGATTCTTTCTTCAGGATAAAGAGGTGTTAAAGCTTGGAAGTGAGGACGTTTTTTGACTTCTTCTGCATTATGATCGTTCACAAAATCAACTTGAAGTAGACCATAATATTTTTCATTATCTTTTGGTTTACGAACTTTACCCGTTACTTTATCACCACGTTTTATTTCAAAACGTCGAATTTGGCTTGCAGAAATATAAATATCCTTCTCACCTTTAGAATAGTTAACGGTTCTTAAGAAACCATATCCATCTTGTTGAATATCATCTAATATTCCTTCCATATAGTAATTACCATCTTTTTCCATTTGTGCTTCCATAATGGCAAGTACCAATTCTTTTTTATTTAATTTACTGTAATTAGTTAATTTTAAAGATTTGGCTTTTTGAGTGAGCTCTTTAGTAGTATTGTTTTTATATAATTCGTGGAAAGATTCATACTGCGGAGATGTTCGTTCTCTACCAGGCATAGACTTGCACCCATTTCATTAATTATTTATTTTACGAAGTTCAAAAATAATAAACGTATAGTTAGCTTAACCAAATAATAGATGTTTATCTTGATACTTATGTGACTGTCAATAATAAAAAGTCACATTATAGCTATATTTATACGTTTATATATTTCTCAACCTTCTAATTACTAGACTAACTATAGCAAATTTTCATTTTAATTACAAAATGATTTTAGGAATTTTAACATAAAAAACAAAACACAGAACAAAATTAGTTCCGTGTTTTGTTTAATTGCAACTTTTAATTTAATTTACTAATTATTTAAAATATCCAGCTATTGATTTTACTTCTAAGAATTCTTCGATACCATAATCGCCCCATTCACGACCTAAGCCAGATTCTTTATAACCACCGAATGGTAAGTCTGGTTTTCTACCAGCTTCATTAATTTCAATTGTACCAGCTTCAATTGAACGAGCGACATGTCTCAATGTATCTTTATCTTTACCAATAACATAGCCAGCAAGACCATATTTCGTATCATTAGCAATTTCAATAGCTTCGTCAAGATTATTATAAGTGATTACAGACATAACAGGTCCGAAAATTTCTTCTTGTGCAATCGTCATGTGATTATCTACATTAATAAATATAGTTGGACGCGCAAAATAACCTTTATCTAATCCTTCTGGTTTGCCAGGACCGCCGTAGAATAACTCTGCTCCTTCATTGATACCTTTATCAATGTAATCCTGAACTTGATCGAATTGTTTTTTACTAATAATAGGACCTACTTGAGTTCCTTCTTCTCTTGGTTGACCTACTTTAACTTTACTAAATGCTTCTTTAACTGCTGTTAAGTAGTCTTCTTTAATACTTTCAGGAATAAGTACACGTGTTCCTGCAGTACAAACTTGCCCTGTATTGTTAACAACTTTTTTCGTTGTTGCATTAGCAGCTTCTTCAACATCAACGTCATCTAATACGATATAAGGTGATTTCCCACCCAATTCAAGAGACACTTTTTTGAAGTCTTTTGCAGCTTTTTCCATAATTTTTGAACCTGTAGGACCAGAACCTGTAAATGACATCATTCTTACTTTAGGATGTTCACTTAAAGGATTTCCTACTCCAGATCCATCACCATTAACTAAGTTAAACACACCTTTAGGTACGCCTGCTTTATCAAAAATTTCTGCTAAAATAATTGCAGCAAATGGTGTTTCTTCAGATGGTTTTAGAACAACAGGACTTCCAGCAGCAAACGCAGCAGCTAATTTAAGTGAAGTTTGGTTTGTAGGGAAATTCCAAGGTGTAACAAGTCCAGCAACTCCAATGGCTTCTTTAACAACCAAATCATCGCCACGTTGTTCTTCAAATTGGAAGCTATCTAAAGCATCTCTTGCAGCTGTAAAGTGATTCAATCCCATTTGATAATGAACGTTCTCGGAAACTGATAAAGGCGCTCCTAGTTCATCGGTAATTGCTTCAATTAAATCATTTTTTCTATTTTGATATTCTTTTACAATCTTATCTAAAAGTTCTCTTCTTTCATCAACAGAACTATGTCTAAATTCTAAATATACTTTATCTGCAGCATCTACAGCTTTATTAACATCTTCTTCGTTACCGTTAGCAATTTTACCCATTACTTCTT
The DNA here is from genome assembly GCF_001838765.1 of Staphylococcus sp. HMSC34G04. Taxonomy (NCBI): domain Bacteria; kingdom Bacillati; phylum Bacillota; class Bacilli; order Caryophanales; family Staphylococcaceae; genus Staphylococcus; species Staphylococcus sp. HMSC34G04. Next base: position 36,051 of record NZ_KV838762.1, on the reverse strand, counting down.
CAGTTGCAGGATTAATAACATCAATAGTTTCGCCGCTTGCACTATCAACCCATTCACCGTTTATATATTGTTTAGTGAAATTTCTCATCTTATTATATTCACTCCTTAGAAAACTTATATACATATACTATCCTATTTTTACAGATAATAAACATAACTTGCTCACAGGTTGATTTAAATAAATACTAGTTACTAAAATGCGCTTACTATAATTGAAATATGAAATTACATTTCTCAAATTTGATTTCGAATCAAAAAGAGCCTGAGACAATAATGTCCCAGACTTTCTTAACTTATAAGTAAGTCAATCACTAAATTTAAATTGCGCTTAAATCAATCTTTATTGTACTCTATTTAAACATCCTAAATTAGATTAATTCATCAGATCATTTTACAAACATTATAAGTTTGGGATTTGTTGCAGAGAAACAACGTATTTAACTTGAATTCTGATACACTCACTATTTCATATCACTCAAATATAAATGTTGTTAATTTAAAAATTGTGTTAAGAATTAAACCGTTTCCGTCCAAATATCAGCACCAAGTGCTTTAAGATGTTCAACGATGTTAGTATATCCTCTATAAATATGTTTTACATTAAATATTGTTGTCACACCTTCAGCTATTAAACCTGCAGTAATTAAGCAAGCGCCTGCGCGTAAATCACTTGCATATACTTCAGCGCCATTAAGTGTCGAAGGTTTAATTACAGCTGTTCCCTCATCCGATTTAATATTAGCACCCATACGCTGTAATTCTTCTACATGTTTAAAACGCGCTGGATAAATAGTATCAGTCACAAATGAAGGTCCTTCTGTCATGAATAATAATGGTGTAATAGGTTGTTGTAAATCAGTTGCAAAACCTGGATAAACAAGCGTTTTTATATCTACATTTTTATACGGTGCTTGTTTACGAATGATTATTTTTTCATCTTCTATTTCAATATCTACACCTAACTCTTTTAACTTAACAGTTAAAGCTTCAACATGTTTAGGGACTATATTATGTAAAATGACCTCTTCACCCATTGCTGCGGCCATACACATATAAGAACCAGCTTCAATTCTATCTGGAATAATTTGATACTCTGAACCTTTTAGTTCCTCAACACCATTAATTTTTATTGATGTTGTACCAGCTCCTCTAATATCAGCACCCATACTCATTAAAAAGTTCGCAACATCTACAACTTCAGGTTCTTTGGCTGCATTATCAATAACAGTTTGACCTTTAGCATGAACTGCCGCAAGCATAATATTAATCGTCGCTCCAACACTTACCATATCTAAAAATATATGAGCGCCTCTAAGTTCTTTTGCTACTAATTTCATGGATGTATTGCTAGATTCGTCAATTTCTGCACCTAATGCTTTGAACCCCTTAATATGTTGGTCAATAGGTCTTGGTCCGAGTGGACATCCACCCGGCAATCCAATTACACATTTTTTAAAACGACCAAGCATTGCACCCATCATATAATAAGAAGCACGTAAAGACTCAACTTTATTATTAGGTAGAGGTGCATTCTCTATTTGTGTAGTATCCACTTCTAATTGTTTACCATTTAATCTTGCTTTAATATTTAAATCTTCTAACAAACTTACTAGAGTTTCGACATCAGAGATTTGAGGAAGGCCATCCAACTTTACTTGTCCTTGAGCTAATAAAGTTGCGGGGATAATAGCAACTGCACTATTTTTTGCTCCACTAATTTCTACTTCTCCTTTTAGTGTTTGTCCACCTCTAATTTTTATTACCTCTTGAGCCATATCACTTTTCTCCTTTGTTTCCTTCTTTTTAAAATATCACATTATTAGCATTATAAGATAATTTTACTTTATTTGTAAAATACTTATTTTTACAATAAATACAATTTATTTATAGCATCATTTTGCTTTTTATAAAGATTGCTAATTACGACTAAGAATACGTCAATGAACTAATACCACTTATCTTTTCAGTTAATCATTTATTTTGTTAATTATTCGTTTGTAAGCTATTTTATTATATGAAATCTTCCCAATATTGTAACCATAAAATGTAAATTTCTGTCATTATTATAGCATAAAAAGAGGTCACTGAACTTATGTTCAATGACCAATAACAAAGATATTTAAATTATTTAGCGCGATTGGAAGTACCGAATTCTCTAATTTTACCTTTAACTGTCTCTTTAATAGCTTCACGTGCTGGTCCTAAATATTTACGTGGATCATACACATCTTTGTCGTTGTTTAATACTTCACGAACTGCTTTAGCAGACGCAATTTGATTTTCAGTATTCACGTTAATTTTAGCAGTACCATAAGGAATAGCTTTTTGAATATCTTTAGTCGGAATACCTGTACCACCGTGTAGTACTAAAGGTAATCCAGTTGAAGCACCAATTTCTTCCATCTCTTTAAATCCTAATTTAGGTTCGCCTTTATATGGTCCATGTACAGAACCTAATGCTGGTGCTAAAGTATCAATTCCAGTTTTTTCTACTAGTTCTTGACATTCTTTAGGGTCTGCATAGATAACGCCATCAGCAACTACGTCGTCTTCTTGTCCACCAACTGTACCTAATTCAGCTTCTACAGAAACGCCTCTATCGTGAGCATACTCAACTACTTTAGAAGTGATTTCAACATTTTCTTCAAAAGGACTATGAGATGCATCAATCATTACAGATGTGAATCCAGCATCAATTGCTTCTTTACATTTTTCAAAGCTTGAACCGTGGTCTAAATGAATTGCTACTGGGATTGTGATGTTTAAGTCATGCATTAAACCTTCTACCATTTTCACAACTGTATAAAAGCCACTCATATAACGAGCTGCCCCTTCAGAAACACCTAGAATAACTGGCGCATTCTCTTCTTGAGACGCTTCTAAAATAGCTTGTGTAAATTCGAGGTTATTAAGATTGTATTGACCAACCGCATAACCGTTTTCTTTCGCATCGATTAACATTTCTTTCATTGAAACTAAAGGCATGAAAGTTCCTCCTTGAGTGCATCAGTGCACGTTTTTTTCAACGTCATTATATCAAAAATATATACTGATTGCATTCGAATATTTTATTTAATATTGATATTTTTCGAATTTAATTGTTTTTACGTTTTTGGAAGCGAATACATTTCGAAAAATGTTCACATATTGCATATCTACCTAGGATTATTTACAATATTTCAGTAAAGAGATTGGAGGTTTACAATGTCAAAAATCTTAAACACACAATTAACTGGTATTTTTAATCGGCTTGAAAAACAAGAGTTAGATATTCAAATGGCAGCTCAATGCCTCATTCAAGCAATTGGTGGAGAAGGACATGTCTATATCAAAGGGTACGATGATTTAAAATTCTATGAATCATTCATATTACAAAGCCATGAAAAATTAGCGTCTAGTTTACCACTTGAAGATTTACAAAATTTTAACGATATAGATACTACAGATAGGGTACTGTTATTTTCACCATACTACACTTCGGAAGTTGAAAGTGATGTACTCCAACTTATTGATTTAGATGTCGATTTAGTGCTTATTTGTAATAACCCTAAACGAGATGATTTTCCAAATCATTTAATTCATTATGTTAATTTATCAACACCTAGGCCCATTGTTTACACAGAAGATTATGATAAAATCATTCAACCACATCCGATGGCCTTAAATTATATTTATTATGATATTTATACTCAAATGATTGAAATGACTAGAGATCTGGATTTGTAGAATATGTGTGTAGTCGTTCAATTATTTTCTATAAAATAATTTCATCTGTGTAATTAACTGATGAAGCAAGAACGTATAATAATTATAACCAAAACATTTAATGTATAATGATAAATAAAGTACACTGATAAAGTTTAATGGACAATTAAAAAATGGTCATTTCCTTTTGCTTTTAAGGAAATGACCATTTTTATTTAGCTTTATATTGTTTGTGCATCAAAACAATTATTTTTGTTGGTAATTTAACGCCGCTTCTACAAATGATTTAAATATAGGCTGTGGACGATTAGGTCTTGATAAGAATTCAGGATGGAATTGACATGCAATAAAGAAATCATTTTTAGGTATTTCTATAATTTCTACTAAACGACCATCTGGACTTGTCCCTGAAAAGACCATACCGTTACTTTCTAATTGTTCCCTAAATTCGTTATTGAATTCATATCTATGACGATGACGTTCTTCAATATCATTTTTATTATAAATTTTCTCTGCCAATGTACCTTCTTTAATGTGGCAAGGATAAAGACCAAGTCTTAGGGTTCCACCTAAATCTTCAATATCCTTTTGTTCTGGTAATAAATCTATAATTGGATAAGGTGTACTTGGATCTAATTCTGCTGAATGCGCACCTTCATAGCCTAAAACATGACGCGCAAATTCAACAGTTGCCAATTGCATACCTAAACAAATGCCAAAGAACGGTATGTTATTCTCACGGGCATAACGAATAGCTGCAATTTTACCTTCACTTGCTCTGAATCCAAATCCACCAGGAACTAAAATACCATCAACGTCGGATAAATAAGCCTCAACATTATGATCATTAACTTCACTTGAATCAATCCATTTTACCACAACATCTTTTTTAAATGGATAACCAGCATGCTTAAGTGATTCAACAACTGATAGATAAGCATCTTGTAAGCTCACATATTTACCAACTAAACCAATTGTAATTTTACCATCTAAATGATTAACGGTATCTAATAGATGTTTCCACTCATCCAGTTGCGTTTCATACTTGGCATTTAATTGTAAACGTTGAATAACAATGTCATCCATATTTTGCTTACTAAGTTGTAACGGAATTTCATAAAGAGAATCTGCATCTCTACATTCTATAACACTTTCCTTTTTGATATCACAGAATAGCGCGATTTTGTCTTTCAAATCTTGTGTCATTTCGTATTCTGTTCGTACGACTATTAAATCAGGTTGGATACCTAGGCCTCGTAATTCTTTAACACTATGCTGTGTAGGTTTTGTTTTCATTTCTCCAGCAGCTTTAATATATGGAAGCAAAGTACAATGTACATACATTACATTTTCACGACCTAAGTCGCTTCTAATTTGACGAATGGCTTCCAAGAAAGGTAAAGACTCTATATCACCTGTTGTTCCACCAATTTCAGTAATTACAACATCCGCATTAGTACTCTCACCAGCTAATAGCAATCTTTCTTTAATTTCGTTTGTAATATGAGGAATAACTTGTACAGTACCACCCAAGTAATCACCACGACGCTCTTTTTTCAACACATGTGAATATACTTTTCCGGCAGTAACATTTGAATATTTATTTAAATTAATATCTATAAAACGTTCATAATGTCCTAAGTCTAAATCAGTCTCAGCACCATCATCTGTAACGAACACTTCACCATGTTGATAAGGACTCATTGTACCTGGGTCTACATTTAAATATGGATCGAATTTTTGTATTGTAACTTTAAGTCCTCTATCTTTAAGTAATCTTCCTAGAGAAGCGGCTGTTATCCCTTTTCCTAATGATGACACAACCCCGCCTGTTACAAAAATAAACTTTGTCATTGTCTGACCTCCTGTATAATTTAGTAAACTATTTAATGATTGATAAAATCTATTAAAAACTGTGAGTAAACTATGTATTTAACAATAATAATGAAATAAATTTGGTATATTACTCAACAATTTGATTCACTTTTACATTTCATTATGAATATTAAAAATAAAAAAATCGCTCCCTCTCACAGCAATTGTAAGGGGAGCGTATCTATTTAATACACGTGTCCTAATTAAAGGAGCCCAAATAAAATATTACCACCTTTTAAATAAAAATAAAAGTCCCACTTTAATGTTTCTGTTATAAAGCGAGACATATTTTTAAATTAAAATATAGTTACTTGATTAATCATTAAAGTCTTCGGCGTCTTCAAAGGCTTCTTCTTCACCTTCAGCAATATCTTCGTCTTCGTCTTCATCAATAACGATATCTGTATCATTCATTTCAACATCATCTTCATCATTATCTGACTCGTCTAATGTTTCTTGATCATCTGTTTGAGCAGGAATATCGTCATCTTCATCAGTGTCGTCATCACCTAATAATTTAAGGTTTTGATCTTCTTCATCTTCGTCATCTAGAATATCGAATTTTTGAATTGTTGGTGCGATTTTTTCCTCAATATCATCTACAGAGTACCAGTCACGTAGACCCCAAAGATTTTCTCCTACATTTAAAAAACGACCATCTGTGTTTAAATCGGTATAGAATTGGACTATTCGATTTTCAATATCTTCATACTCATATCCACCTAAAGATTTAAATTCATCAATAATATCATATAAATTCATCGTTGTTTGTTTATCATTTAATAAAGTATAGGCCATGTCGATAAATGATTTCTCATCAATCATTTCTTTTGTGTAATCTTGAATTTTCATATAAAAATACTTCCTTTCAAAGGATTTTCTTTAAATTAACGTCAAATAATCATTTATTAATAGTAACAAAAATAAATTATAAATGACAAGTTGTGATTTAGCAATCACTGTTAATAATTAATATATTTTTCAAAACGTGTATAATCCTCAGTTTCCTCTATTGCTACAAAATTACTATTCAAGCACAATGGTTTTAACTCATTACGTTCGCCATATAAAGTAATTGATAAAACTTCAATGTTTTCAAAATGTTTACGTATATACGTTGCTAATTGACGTAAAGCACTTTCTGCAATTCCTTCATTTCTATTTTGCTTATTAACCTCGATTGCAGAAATATTCATTTTATTATCATTTTGTTCTAGTGCAATAAACCCTACCTTTACATCATCTTTAAGCAAATTAATCACATGAATATCATCACTATATGCTGACTCCCCCTCTTTTAACCTTAAAGAAGACACATGTTTTGAATCTAAATCTAAATAATAGAGTCTTTCTTTCCCGATAGGTCCTTCTTCTTTTGTAGCTGTATGCATAAAACCTGCACGTTCATAAACGTTCCAAGCGCTTTGATTTTCAGCGTCTACTACTAAGTATAAATGTGTAAAATCAGGAAATAATGCTTGAACATACTCTGGTAAAAACATCATCATTTTTGTCCCATATCCATGGCCTTGAAACTTTTCATTAACTGACAATGAACGTACATAAACAACATTGTTTGGTGTATCATAACCTTCATGTTGATAATAACGATGCAATACGAAGAACCCTACTACTTTTCCTTCTTTATTTAAAGCTACATTGGCAACTCGATTTTCATCTTTTAATGCATCATCTAAAACAGTTTGAGGTAATGAAGAATATATTTGTTGTCGTTCACTTAATTCAAATTGGTTAAGTGCATTTCTATATTTTTCTTCATATACTTGAACTGTAATATCATCAAAATCCCTTTTTATAAACATTGCTTTACCCCTATCTATTAATTACCATTTATATTATATATGAATTAAATAATTATGACTATCGGACTCGTTATGTATAACATTTTCTCTTGCTCAACATCATTTTACCCTAATTCAACTCATTACAACCTCATTTTATTAATATGTATGTCATCACTATAATGACTACCCTATATTTATTATTAACTTTATTATTAAAATAAGTGTATCTTAATAAGAGCTTTCTATAAATATTCACTTGTTTTTCAGTTAATTTACTATACTATAATGAGTGACAATAATTGTTATGGAGTGATAGACATATGAAGATTGGAATTGATGCTGGAGGCACTTTAATTAAAATTGTACAAGAGCATGACAATCGCAGATATTACAGAACTGAATTAACAACTAACATCCAAAAAGTCATAGATTGGCTTAACAATGAAGAAATTGAAACATTAAAGCTTACAGGTGGAAATGCTGGAGTAATAGCAGATCAAATTCATCAATCACCTGAAATATTTGTAGAGTTCGATGCATCATCAAAAGGTTTAGAAATTTTATTGGATGAACAAGGTCATCAAATTGAACATTACATTTTTGCTAATGTAGGAACAGGTACTTCTTTCCACTATTTTGACGGAAAAGAGCAACAACGTGTTGGAGGTGTAGGTACCGGAGGTGGGATGATACAAGGTTTAGGCTATTTATTGTCCAATATAACAGATTATAAAGAATTAACGAATTTAGCTCAAAATGGTGATCGTGATGCCATTGATTTAAAAGTAAAACATATTTATAAAGATACTGAACCACCAATTCCTGGAGATTTAACAGCAGCAAATTTTGGAAATGTATTACATCACTTAGATAATCAGTTTACTTCAGCTAACAAACTTGCCTCTGCAATTGGTGTCGTTGGTGAAGTTATAACAACTATGGCTATTACTTTAGCACGTGAATATAAGACTAAGCACGTTGTATATATCGGTTCATCATTTAATAACAATCAATTACTACGTGAAGTTGTTGAGAATTACACTGTTCTAAGAGGATTTAAACCATACTATATTGAGAATGGTGCTTTTTCAGGCGCTTTAGGAGCACTTTACCTCTAATAGGAAGATGAGTGGAAGCAAATTGGTATTGATTGTTACTTACCTTACCATCTAACTTACTTTATACGTTGAATTTTCTCAGTGTTAGCTTCAAACATCATTTTACTATCAAATTTATAATATTCGTTTATAAAAAATCACCCCAAAAGTTAAACTAAAATCTAACTTTTGGGGTGTAAATACTATAAACACATGTTGCAGACTTTTTCTAATATAATCAATTAAAATGTTGCTTCATTTGACAATTTTTGCGCTGATACAACAGTACCTACAACACCTGATTTCAAATCAATCGCTACTGCTTTATTATCATCGCGTAACTTGTCTAACCATTCACTAAAGACTTTACCTTCAATTTCAATTAAATCACATTCTTCAAAATCTTGATCACGTACTTTACGCGCTCTACTCTTAATACTCCAAACAGGCATGATGTGAGGTTTATTATGGTCATCATCTGAAATCATAATAAAATTCTTTTCACCTTTGTTTGTCAATCCGTATACTTCGTCATATTTTGCGACATCTTTAACAAACTCTCTCATTCTTATATCATCTAATTCAGACATTAACTCATCAGTCATTTTAACTATATCTACAATGTTTCCTTCTTCACCATTATTCACATTAACTAAAACTTTGTCACCAGGATCAAAGATTTCATCCATTTCATATGTTACAAAACGGTCAATATCTGCTCTAATGATTTTGTCGTATTCGATTGAATGATGTAACAAATAAGACTCAGCAACATTTTCGTCTGTCCACATAGCAATAAATGGCAAATTCTCATGTTGTATTCTAATTAATTTTTTATTTTTTGAAGCAAAATAAATATATTCATTAATCAAAATATCTTTAAAAAATGCTTCATATTTGTATGACATACTTAACCCTCAATTCATAAGTTATTCATAGTGTTTCTTACTTTAAATCTTAAAATACTAACGATTGATAGTCAATAATGTTAAAATTCAAATCTTATTTGTAAACTGGGACATGATTGATTATTCTAACTTCTTTATCAAACACTACTTAATATCCTTAAAGAATCATACACTTATAATCCAGCTTCCAATATAAATTGTTGTTCATATCGATTAATTAATTCTTTATTTTCTCCATGCCAAATGCAGCCAAATCTAGAATTAACTTGATTCTTTCCATACCAATCTCCATCGTAATAGGAAAGTGGATAAAGTACACCTAATTCTACGTATTTTAAAATAGCATTATAGAATTTTGTATTATCTTCATTAGAAAAGTAACTGTAAAATTTATGATATCCATGAGTTAAATCTTTTGCTAAAAGTAGCATACTCGTTGATCCGTTTTGCCTAAAATTTAAATCAATCGCATAAACATCATTTTTATCATCTACTAGTAAGTCAAAACCTGCTACACCAAAAAAACCTTTGCTTACGCCTATTTCCATAATCTCTCTACCAGCGTCTATTACATTCTGAGGCACATCATTAACATTTTCATTTCCGTTGTAAAATCCATAGTCATTAGTTAACTGTTGCGCTGTTCCTAAGTATTTGATACCAATATCATCTGAATAAGCAAATTGTACACAATAGTTATTCACTGCATTAATTTTTTGTTCAATGATTAAATGTTCAGTCTCTGCTGATGCATTGTTGATGCGTGTGATAGCTTTATCTAAATCTGTATCATTATAACAAATCATAACACCATATCCTCCTGCTGTAGGTAAATCATCGCCTGGTTTTATGACAAATGGATACGACCATGTTTGAATACGAGATTCAAAATCTTTAATTGAGACAATTTCTCTTTGTGGTAGATATTTGTTATTAGTCCATTCCGGAATTCGTGCTTTATTATTAAGAGCAACAAAAACATCTTTATCAAGTGCATAATATTCTTTAGGTAGAATATCTTCATCATGAATATATTGAAAGTAGATTTTTTTACCGTGATGAAGAGCTAAATTCCTTATCAAGCTTTCATATGTTTCTTGATTATTAAATTTATAAGTATGTGGTGGAATTTCCCTACCCACTATATTAAAAAGTTGTTCTAATTTGTTTGTAACACTTGCCTCATGAACAATGACAGGAAAACGATTAGCTATAAGTAATTCTCTTCCAGTTAAGAAATTTGATTGATGTTCATCTGGTTTCAACCATGGATTCGACACATATGAAGGTCGAGATGTGTAAACAATGTCATCATTATACAAATCACTAAGTGTGAGAAACGGACCATTTACTTTATTATTCATTACTTAACATGCCCCTTTATATGCGTATGCTCTTCAATTATTTCGTCTAACAACGGTTTATTTTCGATTAATTCTAGTCCCATTAATGCTAAAATTTTTGCACCTCGAATTAGTGCCTGATCACCTTGTAAACTTGCAGCCGCTTCTCTAAAGCGGTGGGTATGTCCTACAAGATTTCGAGAACCAATTTTAATATGTGGATGGATTGTTGGTACAACATGACTTACATTACCTGTATCTGTAGATCCATAACCAAAATCATCATCAATCACTTCTTCTCCTAATTCAGTTGCATATTTTTCAAATAAATCATCAAGTTTAGGCGCTTTAATAAATTCGTTTACACCATTCTGGATAGGACCAAATTCAAAATCACACCCAGTTTGAATCGCAGCACCTCTTGCAATTTGGTTTACTTTTTCAGTTAAAACATCAAGTTCTCTCCGCGAAGTAGCTCGAGTATAAAATCTCGCATGTGTAAAATCAGGTATAATATTAGCCGCTTTACCACCGTCTAAAATAACCCCGTGAACTCGTTGTCCTTTTTTAATGTGTTGCCTTAACTGTGCTATACCATTAAAATATGAAATCATTGCATCTAAAGCGTTTAATGCTTCATCTGCATTTTCAGATGCATGCGCACTACGTCCATAGAATTTAATATCTAGAACATCTACAGCTAAAGTATTAATTGTACGATAGGTTTCATTTCCAGGATGAATCATCAATGCCACATCAATTTCATCAATGACACCTGCTTTAACATAAGAAGCTTTTGCGGAGCCATTTTCCCCACCTTCTTCAGCAGGACATCCCAAAACGACTACTTTACCACCAATTTCATCGACGACTTCTTTTAGTGCTACTGCAGCAAGTACGCTAGCAGTACCAATAATATTATGCCCGCACGCGTGACCAAGACCAGGTAAAGCATCGTATTCAGCTAGAAATCCTATAACCGGTCCAGTCATATCAGAATCATACGTTGCTATAAATCCTGTTGCATGTCCTGCAATATCCGTTTCGATTTCGAATCGATTTGCTCTTAATTGGTCAATTAACGTTCTCGATGCAAAAATTTCTTCATTGCCTAATTCAGGGCGTTCATGAATACGATGACTTATTTCAACATAATCATATTTATTATTCTCTATAAAATCTAATATCTTTTGTTTATTATGCATTGTATCTAACTCCCTTTGAAACTTTGCGTATCAATCATTCTTTTTTAATTATTACTTATTTTATCGGATTTAATATTGGTTGTCATTAATTTTTACACAATTTTCTTACAATTTAAAAGATAACAGTCTATTAGTTTAGAAAAATTGTAAATGTATATGAGTATTGTTACAATCTATTTATTGAATTAAACAAAAATTGCTATATAGCAATAAGGAGGATAAATGCATGACTAAAATGAATGTAGAAAGCTTTAATTTAGACCATACTAAGGTTGTTGCACCTTTTATTCGTCTAGCCGGTACTATGGAGGGTCTTAATGGTGATGTCATACACAAATATGACATTCGTTTCAAACAGCCTAATAAGGAACATATGGATATGCCTGGTCTACATTCCTTAGAGCATTTAATGGCAGAAAACATTAGAAATCATACTGATAAAGTAGTAGATTTAAGTCCTATGGGTTGTCAAACTGGATTCTATGTTTCATTTATTAATCATGACGACTACGATGACGTATTAAATATTATAGATCAAACATTGCATGATGTGTTAAATGCTAGCGAAGTTCCAGCTTGTAATGAGGTTCAATGTGGTTGGGCTGCAAGTCATTCTTTAGAAGGTGCTAAAACAATTGCTCAAGCATTCTTAGATAAAAGAGAGCAATGGAACGACATCTATGGAGAAGGTAAATAGTTAACCATTTAACCATACAACTAAGCATAAAACGCTTAATTAATATCATTATGGAGAAATGTCGAATAAATCTTCCCTTCGACATTTCTCTTTTTTTATAAAAAAACCTTCTAAAATGCTAACTAGTTATCATTTTAGAAGGTCTTATTTTCTGAAAAAATTATAATTTTTTAATGGCTTTAATAAGCACAAATTGCAATGGTAATCTAGAATAAAGTGCCCATTTAGGTAGTTCTTTGTCACCTAATGGCAATCCTTTACGAGCCATATAAATATTTGCTGGGAACACTGCTAACAAGAATAAATTAATACCCTTTTTCAACCATGATGCTGGCCTTTTAATAAGCAACATGATACCAAAAAAGATTTCTATGACCCCTGTTACCAATACGGCAGTTTTTTGTAAAGGTAAATAATCTGGAACAATATTTCTAAATTGTCTCTCTCTAGTAAAATGTAAAACACCAGCTGTTCCAAATGCTAGTCCTAATAAGAATCTTAAAACCTTCATTGATGCTCAACCCCCATTTCTTTTAAATAACTTTTTCCATATTTAGGTAATTCTACGTTGAAGTTATCTGCTATTGTAACACCGATAGAGCTAAATGTCGTGTCTTGTGAAAGTTCATGATAATCTTTAATTTTTGGACTAAACATTAAAAGTGGAATGTATTCACGTGTATGATCTGTACCTTTAGCAATTGGATCATTACCATGATCAGCTGTAATAATAACTAAATCATCTTCTCTTAAATGATTCATTAATTCAGGTAAACGAAGATCAAAATCTTTAATTGCTTGAGCATAGCCTTCTTTATCACGACGATGGCCATACAATGCATCAAAATCAACTAAATTAAGGAAACTGATGCCTTCAAAATCTTTTTTTACAACTTCAATCAATTGATCCATACCGTCCATATTATTTTTAGTACGTATAGCTTCTGTCACGCCTTCACCATCATAAATATCGTTAATTTTACCAATCGCGATTACATCATAACCATTATCTTTAAGGCTATTCATCACTGTTCGTCCAAATGGTTTTAACGCGTAATCATGTCGATTAGAAGTTCTAGTGAAGTTACCAGGTTCTCCAACATATGGTCGAGCAATGATTCTTCCTATTAAATATTTAGGATCTTTTGTTAGTTCACGAACTTTTTCACAAATCTCGTAAAGTTCTTCAAGTGGAATCACGTCTTCATGTGCAGCAATCTGTAAAACTGGATCAGCACTAGTATAAACTATTAAATCTCCAGTTTTCATTTGATGTTCGCCCCACTCGTCAATAATCTGAGTTCCTGAAGCAGGTCTATTTGCTACAACCTTGCGTCCAGTCATTGATTCAATCTCTTTAACAAGCTCTGCTGGGAAACCATTTGGATAAACCTTAAATGGTTGCATTATATTTAACCCCATAATTTCCCAATGTCCTGTCATTGTATCCTTGCCTACTGAAGCTTCACTTAGTTTGGTATAAAACGCACCCGGATGCGTAACTTTTGAAACAACAGGAAGCGGTGCAATATTTCCTAATCCAAGTTGTTCTAGATGTGGTAACTTTTGCTTAAATCCTTCTAAAGTATGCTTTAAAGTGTGTGATCCTTCGTCATTGAATGCCGCTGCATCAGGACCTTCGCCTATACCTACTGAGTCCATAACTATTAGATGAATTCTTTTGAACGGTGTAGTCATCATTTACATCTCCTACTCGGTTATTATTTTATGAATTAAGGTTGGAGCTTCGCCCTTACTATCAATAGTAATACTATTGTCTAGTTTGTTTAAAATATCATCGATCTTTTTGGTGTTTGTATGAATAGTTAAAATATTTTCATCCTTCTCAACATGTTCTCCTACTTTTTTATTTAACACGATACCTACACCTAAATCAATAACGTCTTCTTTTGTTTGACGACCAGCGCCTAACATCATTGAAGCAACGCCTATCTCATTAGCTATTATTTCAGTTATAAAACCATCTTTTTTAGCTTTAAATTCAACTTGATATTTCGCGCTAGGCAACTTTTCAGGAGAATCCACAATTGAGTCATCTCCTCCTTGATTCGATAGAAATGTTTTGAATTTGTTTAAAGCTTTTCCTGTTTTTATAGCATCGACTAACATCTGACGCGCTTCATCTAAAGATTCTGCTTGTTCAGCTAAGACAACCATTTGAGAACCAAGTGTTAACACAAGCTCTGTTAGATCTTTCGGTCCATTTCCTTTTAATGTTGCGATAGCTTCTTTTAATTCGAGCGCATTACCAACTGCATTTCCTAAAGGTTGACTCATATCTGAAATAATAGCCATCGTATTACGACCTACATTATTACCGATTCTAACCATCGCATGCGCAAGCGCTTCGGCATCATCTAGCGTCTTCATAAACGCACCACTGCCAGTTTTGACATCTAGAACAATTGCATCTGCACCAGCAGCAATTTTCTTACTCATTATGGACGAAGCGATGAGGGGAATAGAATTAACTGTTCCTGTTACATCCCTCAATGCATATAATTTTTTATCAGCTGGTGTGAGATTGCCTGATTGGCCTATTACTGCTACTTGATTATCATTTACAAGTTTTATAAAATCTTTTTCACTGATTTCAACATTAAATCCCTTAACTGATTCTAATTTATCTATCGTACCCCCCGTATGTCCTAGACCACGACCACTCATCTTTGCAACTGGAACACCTACTGCCGCTACTAATGGGGCAAGAACGAGTGTCGTTGTATCACCGACGCCCCCTGTAGAATGCTTGTCTACCTTTATACCATTGATATCGCTTAAGTCGATTCTCTCTCCTGAGTTAACCATTGACATTGTCAATGCGGCTCTTTCTTCATCATTCATATCTTGAAAGAATATCGCCATAGCTAAACTTGAAGCTTGGTAATCTGGAACTTCCCCACGAGTGTATCCGTTTACAAAAAATTCTATTTCTTCTCTTGTTAATGACTTACCGTCTCGTTTCTTTTCTATGATGTCAATCATTCTCATTATTCATCATTCCCTTAGACAATAAATTTAGTATTAGTAATCAGTATTTGACTCAAGTCCTTGAATAATTTGCACACCGGCACTAGCACCAATGCGTGTAGCACCCGCCTCAATCATATTGTTAAAATCTTCTAGATTTCTCACGCCACCTGACGCTTTCACTTCTAAACGATCACCAACAGTATCTTTCATTAATTTTACATCTTCAACTGTAGCACCCCCACCAGCAAAACCTGTGGATGTTTTAACAAAATGTGCACCTGCCGCTTCAGATAATTGACATGCTTTAATCTTCTCTTTCTCAGTTAATAAAACAGTCTCAATAATGACCTTAACTGTTTTACCATTAGCTGCTTGAACGACGGCTTCGATATCATTTTGCACTTCATCAAAACGACCATCCTTAAGTGCTCCAATGTTTATCACCATATCAATCTCTTGAGCGCCATTATTAATCGCATCTTTTGTTTCATAAGATTTAACTGCTGTAGTTGTTGCACCTAGTGGAAATCCAATAACAGTACACACTAAAACATCAGTTCCTTTAAGTTGTTCAGATGCATATTGTACATGTGTAGGGTTCACACATACAGACTTAAACTGATATGCTTTTGCTTCATTTATAATAGTATCAATTTGTTCCTTTGTTGAATCAGGTTTTAATAATGTATGGTCTATTAATTTTGCTTTATTCATCATTTTTCCTCCATGTTTTTAGTTTATTACTATCTCAGTATATTAAATCTTCACATAACTTTAATATATCTTTAAAAAACAAAACATATTTACCTTTAATTATATAGTACAAAAATTCGCAAAAAAGATAAACAAATGTTATCTTAAAATGGTAATATAACGGTTATGATGATATTGCGAACTGACTATTAAGGAGAAGATATATTATGACAGAAAGTACACCTCACATTAACCCAAATGGAGTTAAAATAGCTAAAACTGTATTAATGCCAGGCGATCCGTTACGTGCTCAATATATTGCTGAAAATTTTTTAGAAAATGTTGAACAATTCAATACAGTACGTAATATGTTTGGTTACACTGGAACTTATAAAGGCAAAGAAGTTTCTGTAATGGGGTCTGGGATGGGGATTCCAAGTATTGGCATTTATTCTTATGAACTTTACCATTTCTTTGATGTGGATACAATTATTCGCGTAGGTTCGTGTGGCGCTCTTCAAGAAGATGTCAATTTATATGATGTAATTATTGCACAAGCCGCTTCTACAAACTCAAATTATGTTGATCAATTTAATATACCAGGTCACTTTGCACCTATTGCTGATTTTAATCTAGTAGCTAAAGCTAAGAAAGCTGCTGATGAAATTGGTGCCGTATCACACGTAGGTAACGTTTTGTCATCTGATACATTTTATAATGCTGATTCAACTTTTAATGATTCATGGAAAAAAATGGGTATCTTAGGTATTGAAATGGAGTCTGCAGGTTTATATTTAAATGCCATCCATGCAAATAAAAAGGCTTTAGGTATTTTTACAGTGAGTGATCATATTCTAAGAGATGAAGCCACTAGTGCAGAAGAGAGACAAACATCATTTACTCAAATGATGGAAATAGCACTCGAAATAGCCGAATAGAAAATATAAAAATAGAGTGGGATGACAAACACTAAATGCGTTTGTCGTCCCACTCTTTTCTAATAGCTACACTAAAAATATTTGAGATCGTCAATTTAAAAATTAAAATGTAAGTTACTAAAAATTAATGACCTAAATAAGATTGTAGCATCCAATTATGCTTATCAACTGAAGTTTGCATGCCGATAAACATATCTTCTGAAACGTCATCACTAGCGCTTCCAGCCACTTCAATTGCTTGTTCTAATTGTTTAGAGATTTTAGAAAAATCTTTAGACAATTCTTCTACCATTTCTTCAGCTGAATAATGTTTTCCTGCTTCATTTACTATTGATTTATCTAAACACTCGGAAAGTGTTCCTATTGGATTACCACCTATTGCCAAAATTCTTTCTGCTAAATCATCAACATATTGACTAGCTTCATTGTATAATTCTTCGAATTTTGTGTGTAAAGAAAAGAAATTAGGGCCTTTAACGTACCAATGGAAATTATGCAACTTTGTATAAGCTACCGTCCAGTTTGCGACTTGTTGATTTAATTCTTTGACTACATCTTGTTGTTGACTCATATCAAACACTCCTTCGAACCTCATTTTACATTAGTTATTATATTATAATAATTCTAATTTGTAAAGTAAAATAACACTAAGAGACAAAATAAATATTACTTTAATTTCTCAAAACATCTGTCTAAATGATTTCAATTTTGAGCTTGTTCATCTTCTTTTATTATCAATTAAATCATATTTTATCAATTAGGTTAGTTTGATTTTTTCATTATCATCAAGAAAAAATGATTTTTCATAATCAGTTGGCTTGTGCCAATGTGTTTTCCACATTTTATCTCGATTATTTGCAAATAATCGATATCCTAAATCTCTTAATGGTTTAGGAATTAATCTTAATCCTATACCAAGAAATTTAGAGTGATTAGGTAGTGACGATATCAATGTTGCAACAGCCTGTGATTCAAATTCTAAATGATTCCCTTTTTGAAGAATAACACTATTCTTATTTTGAGCATCAGGATAATTTTCAAAAAATTGTTTACCTATTTGACCTTTAATTGTTGCAAACTCATATTTATGTGAAAGTCCATTTTGAATTAACCAAATTGCATAGTTATAACAATAAACACAATTTCCATCATAATAAATTATTGGCATGTGTATACACTCCTTTTTCATTGCTTAATTATTTATATTCCCATTTAGGTATAATAAATAAACCTTATTAAGTTAACATCATTCTAACTTAATAAGGTTTAAATCACTAGGAAATGTATAGTTATAATCTACTTTATAAAATGAATCAGTTATGTGTTCTTCATACGACTGATAACACGATTAGTCATGATTCACTTTGACGATACGCGTATATTTTAAAAACTGTGACGAATATTTTTGCTTAATTTTTTCTATAGAGTCATATGTAATACCAACAATATGCCAATTAGGATTAAAATGATAAAAAGAATCTTTATTTTTTGACCACTTAATCATGCTTCCATCTTTATTATATCTTGGTAATGTCACTTCATAGCCTTCAAGTACATTAATATATGTTTGGAAAATATCCACATCGATGCGATTGAAGTTATCAATGACTAAATAACTTTTATCTTTCTTAGGCATTAGGTGTGTAATGAATCCTTCACGATAATATAGCGCTCCTGACTCATTAGGTAAATATTTACCATAAAGCATATCTTCAGTAAAATCTGGATGGCCACTTGTAATCACAGGGTTTGCATTTGTTTTTTGGAGTAATTCTTCAGCAGCTTTTAAGCCTTCTCCTTTTTGCTCAACAACTAATAATACAAAAGGTTTTAAACTATCATCTTCAGCATTTTGAGTTGATAGTTCTGCTTTTTTTACTGTTTCAAAAGGATGTTTAATACCATTATTCATACTCATGTCTAAAATGGCATCGTATTGAGCTTGTGACATACTTGCTATTGACTGTTTCGCATTTTCTTGTAAGAAATACAAATTCTTCAATTTAGAATGTTTATTCAGATGACCTAATGAAATGGGCTTGATATCTTTCTCATAAAAAATTTCAATAGCTGTACTATTCGTTCGACCTGGTATAGGTGGTTTCTCATGTAAATGCTTTGATACTTCGCCAATACCGATAACCGATTGGTTTTGATATTTATTATATATAATAATGTTATCACCTACCTCTAGTTGAGTGTAAAAATGATAACCATTCCTTTTGATTCCATTAAATGTATGAGTAAATATAGTATAGTTTTTACCAGGTTCAAACGCTTCTGTTTCTGCTAATAAAAAATATCGAGGAATTTTTGATTTTCCTTTACCTAAACTAACTATTAACTCAAATTCTGACTCTCTGATTTGGTTGAAAAGTGTTTCTCTCATGTTACTCATACGAAAATCGAGTGTTTCACTTCTTTTAAGATAATCAGTTGTAAGTGGTTTAAGCGTTTCTTTAAATTTAAATTCCACTCTTATTTTATTTTGAGCACCGGATTGCACACTTATAATTTCACCTATACCTAAAAGACCAGAATCTGTTTGTACTTGATAAAAAATCACTTGATCTCCAGCTTTAGCTTTTTTAAATGCTCTATATCCTTGTGTAGGATTAAAATGTGCGCCAGATTCAAATAACGCTGTCTGTCCCACTAATGGTTCATTATGATTCCATCTATTGTAACCACAATTAAGCCAAAAATAGTTAATTTCCTCAGTCATTATAATGCTCCTTATCCTAAAATTAATTTATGTTCTATTTTCATATCATTCACTCTAAACAACCATGGGTCTCATCAGTAATCACTTAAATGTGATCATCATTATTATTAAATATTTTTATTTATTTTATCATAATATCATTCACTATTCTAAACAACACTTATCATTAAAAGTTGCTTTTAAAAATTAAAAATGCAAGTATCATCGTTAGACACTTGCATATCGTCATCTTTCATTTAGCAATAACACTCCCAAGTAACGGCATTATATTAATCATTATTCCACCAAGTTTAAGCATACCACTTATTTCCTTATCTCTTATTGTGATTGCAGCGCTAATTATTCCAAGAATCGCCACAAATCTTGGAATCATCATAGATGGATAATGCGGTAATTGTAAAAATATACCTGCTCCTGAAATAATGCCACAAACTAGAGAAATATATATAAATTGCTTCACAAAGCCTCTCTCCTTATATCACCTATACTTAAATTGGTATATTTTTTAATACTTATTAAATGTAACTAATGATTAGTTTGAAATCTCCTTCGAAAACACTATCTAAATCTTCAGAAGTTAACACAAAGTTTGAACCTGTAGATATTTCATATATATCACCATCTACAATAAGTTTACCTTGTCCATCTAAAACAGAAACAAGGCAAAATTCTCTAGGCTTCATATAATTTAGAGTACCAGAAATATCCCACTTAACCATAGTAAAAAAATCACTCGATACAATATGTGTACAATTGTGATTTTCTATCACTTCATTTTGAGGAGTGATATTAGGTAGTTCATTTGAATAATTAATAACATCTAATGCCTTATCTATATTTAATTCACGTTCCTCACTATTGTCTGTTTTTCTATGATAATCATAAATTCTATATGAAATATCTGATGATTGCATGACTTCATACGCCATAATGCCTGCACCTATGGAATGTATCGTTCCAGCTGGTATAAAGTAAAAATCTCCTGGTTGCACTTGTATTGTTCTCAAATGTTTTTCAAATGTACCTTGCTTCAATTGCTCTTCAAATTCATCACGAGATTTCGCATACGTACCTATAGTAATCTTTGCACCTTCATCAGCTTCAATGATGTACCAACATTCAGATTTTCCATATTGACCTTCTTCGTGTTCATATGCATAAGAATCGTCTGGATGTACATGAATAGACAATGGCGCAGCAGCATCTACAATTTTAGCCATTAACGGAAAATCTTTACTTGGAAAATCTCCAAACATTTCTCTATGATTGTTCCATACTTGATCCAATGTTTGACCAGCAAATATACCATTTTCAATCACACTTTTGCCATGTGGATGTGCTGAAATTCCCCAACATTCACC
Source organism: Staphylococcus sp. HMSC34G04 (assembly GCF_001838765.1). NCBI lineage: Bacteria > Bacillati > Bacillota > Bacilli > Caryophanales > Staphylococcaceae > Staphylococcus > Staphylococcus sp. HMSC34G04. The sequence continues at coordinate 14,705 of NZ_KV838762.1, read as the reverse complement.
TATATGATTATTAGGTAGTTGATACCCAAATTGGCGAAGATTATCACTGCCCCATACTTTATCGAGAAAAATGGGTTTTAAAAATAACGGCATGTTCACACCTCCATTATTAAAAGCCTAAACTTTAATCATTATCTATGCTTGAATATCACACAATGTTAAATAATAAAAATACTTTTGATACAACATAGCTCTTCTTTTAAGATATGTATTTGAAGCTAGCTCTCTTTCTCACTCGTTTTGAGTGTAGCATATATGATTATTTCACAAACTACTATATGAATATACTATCATTTTATACACTTTGTATCCTGTGTCCATTTGACGTAGGATTCTTACATATTATATCAACTGCATAATAAATTGAATAGCATCATTTTTACTATTCTAATAAAGCGCTTTATTCATTACTATACCATTATTTTCTGTAAATGACGCCTTAAAATAACAAAGCGTTAAATTGGCTTCAATAGAATCCAGCATTTCTCTTTTTTCAAGTTCATTTAAAAGCAGAACAATGAGTGTAATTATACTCATTGAAATATTTAACGTTTAATATAAAAAGGGAACAAGATAAGACTTTTTGATTTTCTTATCTTGCCCCCCTCAAATACTGATTAGAAATTGAAGTATTTAAAAGCAAACTACAACAATTCTATCGATAATAGAGAATGAATTTTGCATCAAATTGTTTTAAAAATGACAAATAATTTTTAATACGTACTTAATTTTAAATGTTAAGATTCATAGTTTTTCAATGCATCTTTAACATCATGATTGCCACTTAAAATTTGGAATTCTTGATTATTAAAACCATCAGAAGTTACTACTTCTTTTAAAACTGTAGCAACATCTTCACGTGGAATTGATCCTGGTTTGTCGAAATATAAATCAGCTTCTATTTTTCCAGTTCCAGCATCATCTGTAAGTGAACCTGGATGTACAATTGTATAATTAAGATTTGATGTTCTTAAGTAATCATCAGCATAATGCTTTGCAATTGTATACGGTTTTAAATCTCCACTCGCATCAAATGCTTCACGTCTAGAATCGTACGTTGATACCATAACGTAATGTTTGATACCCGCTTCTTTACTAGCTTTAATTGTTTTTACAGCACCATCTAAATCAACAATGATTGTTTTATCCGCTCCAGTGCTTCCTCCAGATCCAACCGAAAAGATGACTTTATCATAATCTGTAAAGATATTTTTTAAATCATCAATACTATTTTTTTCTACATCTATTAAAGTAGCTTTAATTCCTTTATTTTCTAATTCTTTAACTTGATCTTCCTTACGCACACCAGCTGTAAAATCAACGTGTTCTTCATTTAATTGACTTACTAGTTTAGAACCTACGCCACCATTTGCTCCAATAACTAAAATACTCATTTCAAACGTCCTCCTTCAAAAAATTGTATTTTGTATTTACCACTTCAAGAGAATACTAAACGTTAGTGTATCATTGACATACTTCAATATTCTCATTATATTAATATATGAACAAATATTCATATGTTGGAGTGTGAATTTACAATGAGTGGATATCATATTAACGATGAAAGCAATCAGGATACATTGATTAAAGTCACTCATATTTTCAAAGCTTTAAGTGATTTTAATCGTGTCAGAATTATGGAGTTTCTTGAAAACGGTGAAGCAAGTGTTGGACATATTTCACATTCTTTAAATATGACTCAGTCAAATGTATCACATCAATTGAAACTACTTAAAAGCACTTATCTTGTTAAATCTAAAAGACAAGGGCAATCAATGATTTATTCTATAGATGATAGACACGTTTCAACTTTACTTAAACAAGCTATTCACCACGCCAAACATCCTAGTGAAGGTGGAATTTCTAATGACAAATCATAATCATCAACATCATCATTCTCATGCACACGGACACGTTCATACAGATAATAAGAAAGTACTCATGTTTTCTTTTATTATTATTAGTCTCTTCATGCTTGTAGAAATTATAGGTGGGTTCTTGGCAAATAGTCTAGCATTATTGTCTGATGGTTTTCACATGCTAAGTGATGCCATATCCTTAGGAGTAGCTCTTATAGCTTTTATATATGCTGAAAAGCATGCTACCAAAAGTAAAACATATGGTTACAAACGTTTTGAGATTCTAGCAGCACTTTTCAACGGAGTTACCCTATTTATCATTAGTATTATTATAATAATCGAAGCGATACGAAGATTTTTAGAACCTCCTGAGGTTCAATCGAAGGAAATGTTCATCATTAGTGTGATTGGTCTTATGGTAAATATCATTGTAGCGATACTCATGTTTAAAGGAGGAGATACCTCTCACAACCTTAATATGCGAGGCGCATTTTTACATGTACTTGGAGACTTGTTCGGCTCTGTTGGTGCAATCGTTGCTTCTCTCTTAATTTGGGGTTTTAATTTTACATTAGCGGATCCTTTAGCCAGTATTTTAGTTTCGTTAATTATTTTAAAAAGTGCTTACGGCATTTCTAAATCATCCCTTAACATATTGATGGAAGGAACGCCTAACAATATAGATTTAAATGCTGTAATTAAAGCAATTAGTAAAGATGAAAGAATTCAAAATGTACATGATTGTCATGTATGGACCATTTCAAATGATATGAATGCATTAAGTTGTCATGCAGTTGTACCAGAATATTTATCAGTTCAAACGTGTGAAACAATGCTAAAGTCAATCGAAAGTGACCTATTGCAATTAAATATTCAGCATATGACAATACAACTTGAAACACCAGAACACAAACACGACGAATCAACATTATGCTCAGGTATACATGAGCACTCTCATTAGAGCGTTTATTTCTAACGATCCTTTTTGATTATAAATAAAGATGTAGATTGAAGGTTCTATTGCATTCAAAGACTCAACCTAAAAATCATATCTTAATTTAAAAGAGAGTTGATGTGAGTAGAACTCCATTTCAATCATCCTATATATATTTAGAGCGTGGGACATCAGTTTATGTTCCCACGCTCTAAAAATTTTCAATAGTTGTTATAAATTTCAGATGAATCTATCTCAATATTTACTTTTTCACATATAAACATCTTACTTTAAATGAAATTCTTAAATATAAATTCTCTAGCTGGTACTTGCTTTTCTTCAAAACCTGCTAAAAATTCTTCATTATTGTACGCTAATTTCACTCTTTCTACTGAAATTCCTTTTTCATTAACGGTAATAATACCATATACGGTGTTAGAACCGTTGTTCAAACCTACTGATCCAGGATTAAAATATACTGTAGATTTATCATCAAACATATGCAATCTATGGTTATGTCCAAATAAAATTAAATCGGCTTCTTTATCTTTAAATAATTTAGAAATAGCTTGTTCGTCATCTTTTGTAATAGGCGCAAAAGGTTGTTCATCAATGGGAGCTGACATTTTATCATTTTCAATTTCATAATGAATAAATAAAATCTTTTTCCCTTTTACGGTCATTTCAATATATCTTGGCAATTGATTAATTTCATCGTAATAGGACTCATCTAAATGTCCTTCAATCCATTGATGATGCTCATAAAACTTCCCTTTTAAATCTTCAGGATAAGGTGTTCCATTGACGAGTGACATAATAGCTTCATCATGATTACCTGCGATCATTTCCATATCATCTCGGTCAAATATAGTATCCAGTACTTTATTTGTCTCATGTCCAATCCCTATGTTATCACCTAGGTTATAAATTTTTTCAATATCATCTCTACTATCAATATCATCTAAAACAGTTTGAAGCGCATCAAAGTTTCCATGAATATCAGTGATAACAGCAAATTTCATGATATTATCTCCCTTCAATGTTATCTTATTAGCATATTCTAACATTTTGTGCTCTATTATGTTAGATATTAATTTAAAATTTATTAGAATTTTGATATTGTATTTATATGAAAAAAAAGGAGTGCTTAAAATTTGTTTAATTATTATAAATCCGGATTTCAAAAAGCAAAACCACATAATCTAAAGTTAATACTAATCTCATTACTAACTTTTGTCATTTGCTATATTACTTCTAATATTGCATTCTCATTAGTTATATTAAGAGCCCAAAGGTTACCCATGTTAGCTCAACTCGGTGAACCTACTACAAAACCTATTGTATCTATTATTTTTATTTTACTCATTTTAGCTTTATTATTTATTTTTGTAGGTTACCCATTGATAACTGGTACAGTATATGCAATTCAAAAAGCTATTAATAAAGAGAAAGTTCTCTTTAGTGATTTATTTTTTGCTTTTAAAAAAGGCAAATATGCTAAATCAGTAATCTTAGCTTTAATAACTTTAGTTCTGTTTATTATAATCGTACTTATTCTAATGCTATTAAATAAATTATATAATTTAGCTCTTAGCCCATTATTTATTGGCTTACAACAATCAATAAGTGGCTACGAAAATCCAATGGGAATTTTAATCACAATACAAATTGTGTTGTTACTCATAACAGGTTTCATTTCATCAATTTTCTATTGGTTTGTAATTATATTCATTATTAATTATACTACTGCTTATACAGAAGATTCATCTCGTAAAGTAATGAGTAATCTAAAAGAAGGATTTAAAGGTATTAAAAACGGTAAGAACACTTGGTTTAAATTTTTCATTGGCGTATTACTTATTGGTTTACTTGCAAGTATTATTAACAGACCGCTATTATTCGGTGTACAATACTTAACAAGCAGTATGTCTCAAATGGTGGCTCAAACTATTGTTATAATAGCTAGAATCGTATCTATAGTATTACGTCTATGTCTTTATTACATTTTGATTTTTGGAATTATTAATTATTTCGTTAAACGTGGTGACCAACCAGTCAAAAGCAAAAGACGTCATAAAAATAAAGATGTTAACAAAGATACTGTAAACGACAAAGTAGATACTACATTGAATACTTCCGATTCAAAAGATACAGAAATAGATAAAATGAAAGATCAACAAACACATGTACAACAAGAAAAAACTGATATCCAAAAAAATAACATAGATGATTCCATCAAAGAAAAAGTAAATGAAAATAAAGAAAATATTACAGAACAATCTAAAAATCTATTTGATAAGAAATAGTTGATTGTCTTTAGATTACCTTATTAATTTAAATTTAAAGTATTTTGCCCAACATGAAATTTTAATAATCTTTCATGTTGGGCTTTTTATATTGTAAATATATTTTTGTGAAAATCCTCTTTAATATTTTATTAATGCTCAAGCATATAATTTAAATAATCATAATGAACCAGTTGATAGGCATATAATTTAAATCAAAAATGGACACTTTCATGATTAAATATGAAAGTGTCCATTTGCCTATTTTATAAATTCAAAATTTTTACTGATATAAACTATCGTAACCGACCGTTTAATAACAAGATACTGACTTGAAGACTAGTTATCTAATAAATGAGTTTTTAAGTAATGTGCTGCACCATCTTCTTCGTTCGTGTATTCGGTAATATCATCTGTAAGATTTTTAATTTCTTGTCTTGCATTTTTCATTGCAACAGTGTGGTGGCCAAAATTAAACATAGCTCTATCATTATCACTATCACCAATAACTAAAGTTTCTTCTTGCTGAATACCATAGTGATCAATCATTTCCTTGATACCTGTACCTTTATCAGTATGATATGGCATCGTTTCAGCATTATAACGCGAAGAATTAGATACGGTAATACCTAAATTTGTTTGATTTTCAACAAGATGATTGCGAAAATCAGTTATTTTATCTAATTTGGGACTGAATAAATATATTTTAGAAAAGTGTGCATCAGGTAAGGTATCTTGCCAATCTATTTTTCCTTTAATTGCTTCTCTTCTCGATGACCACTCACTTTGACTTACAGCGTCAGGTGGCTCTATAGTGGAAATCATTTCTTTCATCCAATCTTCATCTTCTTTAAGAGATATGCGATCACTTTCAAAAGGAAAAACTTCATAATAAATATGTTGTTTTTTAGCCAATTCCACAATTTTCTGTACTTGTTTTAAAGTTAAACTATGTCTAAACAAATTATCTCCATGAATTTCACCTGAAGTTCCATTCGAACTGATAATACCATCTACAGTGAATCCATTTGGAACAAGTTGACTGATTTCTGAATAAGATCTCCCAGTAGCAAGGAAAACTTTATAATTTTGTTCTCTCAATTGATTAATCACTTGTTTAGTATATTCCGAGGCTTTATTATTTTCATGTAATATCGTTCCATCCATATCTAAAAAAATTGCTTTTATATTTTTCATATTATCCTCCATTCAAGACTCTAACTTATACACTTAAATTGTGTCACTTATCATACTAAAGTGCAACGGCTTTGATTACACTTTGAACATACTATATTGTCGTCTTCTTTTATTTACAATGACATCTCTCCCAAAAAATTTGTTATCCGATAAGGGTCTCATAATATCTTTAATATTACCCTTGTTAAATATGTAAATGTCTTTAAGTAAAACTTTTTCACAAATAACGGCATTTCTTCTATTATATGTATATGCGTTACATGTATGACAGAAAGTTGTGAATCATTTAAAATATGCTTACCTAATGTTTTAAATAGTTGCCTCTTTATATAAAATCCAATCCAGTTGTAGGTTCATCCAATATTAATAATTTAGGGTACCTCATTAAAGTCCTTAACCAACGGCATTAAACGCTTAGTTAAAATTAATTGAAGCATAATTCTAAAATTAATTCAAAAAATAAAGAGTAGCCACTTAGGCTACTCTAAATTATAAACATTTTACTCTACTGTAACCGATTTGGCTAGGTTACGAGGTTTATCCACATCCAAATCTCGTTGTAATGCAGCATAATATGAGATTAATTGCATTGTCACTACAGATACTAATGGAGTTAATAATTCATGTACTTGTGGAATCACGTATGTGTCTCCTTCTTTATTCAAACCTTCCATTGAAATCATACAAGGATATGCACCACGTGCTACTACTTCTTTCATATTTCCACGAATTGATAGATTAACGTTTTCTTGGGTAGCTAAACCTATGACAGGTGTGCCATCTTCAATCAAAGCGATTGTTCCGTGCTTTAATTCCCCACCTGCAAATCCTTCAGCTTGAATATAAGAAATTTCTTTTAATTTTAATGCACCTTCTAAACTAACATTATAATCAATTGTTCTTCCAATGAAGAATGCATTACGAGTAGTTTTTAAGAAATCCGTTGCAATTTGCTCCATCTTAGGTGCATCGTCAACAATTGTTTCTATAGCAGTAGTAACCTTAGCAAGTTCTCTTAATAAATCAACATCGGTTTCACGACCATGATATTTAGCAACAATTTGAGATAAGATAGATAAAACAGCAATTTGCGCTGTATATGCTTTTGTAGATGCGACTGCAATCTCAGGTCCAGCATGTAAAAGTAATGTATGATCCGCTTCACGTGATAATGTTGAGCCAGCAACATTAGTAATTGTTAATGATTTGTGACCTAATTTATTTGTTTCAACTAAAACAGCACGACTATCAGCTGTTTCACCAGATTGTGAAATATAAATAAATAGTGGTTTTTCAGAAAGAAGTGGCATATTATATACAAATTCAGAAGCTACATGAACCTCAGTAGGTACACCTGCCCATTTTTCAATAAATTCTTTACCAACCAATCCAGCATGATAACTAGTACCAGCTGCAACGATGTAAATACGATCAGCATCTGCTACATCATTAATAATCTCTGCATCGATTTTTAAATTACCTTTTTCATCTTGATATTCTTGAATTATACGACGCATCACTGCAGGCTGTTCATGAATTTCTTTTAACATGTAATGATCATATACGCCTTTTTCTGCATCAGCAGCATCTATTTCTGCTGTATACGTATCACGTTGTTGAATGTGCCCCTCAAGATCTTTAATTTCTACTGTGTCTCGCTTAACGATAACTATTTCATGGTCATGTATCTCTTTGTATTGATTTGTAGTTTGTAACATTGCTAGAGCATCAGAAGCAATAACATTGAAACCTTCACCTACACCTACTAAAAGTGGAGACTTGTTTTTAGCCACATAAATAGTATCTTTATCATTATCATCTAATAGTCCTAAAGCATATGACCCATTTAATAATTTAACTACTTTTGTAAATGCATCTTCTGTAGCTAATCCTTGCTTAGAAAAATAATCTACTAATTGTACGATAACTTCCGTATCAGTTTCTGATGAAAAAGTGACATCAGATAAATATTCAGCTTTTAATTCTTCGTAATTTTCAATTACACCATTATGAACTAATGTAAAACGTCCAGATGTTGACTGATGTGGGTGTGAATTTTCATAATTTGGAACACCATGTGTCGCCCAACGTGTATGACCAATTCCTAACGTACCATCCTCATCACTATTATCTGCAACTTTACGTAATTCAGCAATTCTTCCCTTTTCTTTAAAAAGTTTTGTACCATCATCATTAACTACAGCAATACCTGCTGAGTCATAACCACGATATTCTAATTTTTCTAACCCTTTTAATAGTAATTCTTTGGCATTATCGTAGCCAATATAACCTACAATTCCACACATATAATATCCTCCAACAAATGGGATAACACGGCTATTATGATTAATTATCACTGGTTAAATTTGATAATCCCCTATCATAATTATTATTAACGATTACATCATGAAATAAGCGTGCTATTATATGAATTTTATACACACTATCCGTAGTTTCCCAAAATAATTTATTTAGTTTGGCGATCTTATTAACTTTGTCCACTAAGTCACCTTAATGATTTACTTAATAAGCTAACGAATGTGCCACATCCGGGATAGCATCCGCCGATCTGATTCGATCACTATCCTCCTCGTCTACAAAAGCCAAATAATTATCTATAAAAGCTCTACTATTTTAACTTTTAATACTTGATAACTATTTAAGCATTTTGCACAGGCGCTTTAATTATTAATAACCTAGACTTTCCTCCTTTCCATTAATATTTATTGTACACTGATAACGAATTAATTTGCAAACGATTTAACAGTATTTTTTATAAATAGTAATAGTTCTGAATAGATACATCAGCGAATTATTCTTAAAATAAAAAAATATATTTTTCAAATCTTTTTAAAAGATAAAATTCTGTTTTAAAAAAACAGATTTATGATAGTAACATCATAAATCTGTTATATATGAATTTAAACATGAAAATATTATTTATCTAAACCCATTTTTTCTTCAACAACGTCAGCGATACTTTGAGCATATCTTTCAGCATCCGCGTCAGTTGCAGCCTCAACCATTACACGTACTAAAGGTTCAGTTCCAGAAGGTCGAACAAGAATTCTTCCTTCACCGTTCATCTCGGTTTCAACTTTCGTCATTATCTCTTGAACATGAATATTCTCTTCAACACGATATTTGTCAGTCACTCTCACATTAATTAGAGATTGTGGATACTTTTTCATTTGAGAAGCTAACTCGCTTAGAGTTTTACCACTCATTTTAATAACAGAGGCCAATTGAACACCCGTTAATAATCCATCACCAGTAGTATTGTAATCCATTAATACGATATGACCCGATTGTTCACCACCAAGATTATAATTTCCTCTTCTCATTTCCTCGACAACATAGCGATCTCCCACTTTAGTTTTGTTTGACTGAATACCTTCTTTTTCTAGAGCTTTGTAGAAACCAAGGTTACTCATAACTGTCGAAACTATCATATTTCCATTGAGTTCTTGGTTTTTATACATTTCTTGACCAATAATGAACATAATTTGATCTCCATCTACAATTTGTCCATTTTCATCTACCGCAATAATGCGATCTCCATCTCCATCAAAAGCTAAACCAAAGTCACTTCCAGTTTCTAACACCGTTTCAGCTAATTTTTCTGGATGAGTAGAGCCACATTGTTCATTAATATTATAACCATCTGGATTACATCCTATTGTCTCAGTATCCGCTTCTAAATCGCCAAACAAGAATGGGGCTAAAGAAGAAGTTGACCCGTTTGCACCATCTAATACTATTTTAAGACCCTCAAAATTTACATCGACTGTGGATTTAAGATAACTTAGATACTTTTGTGCACCTTCAAAATAATCTGAATAATGTACAATATCCTCTCCTACAGGACGTGGTAAATCAGGATTGGTTTGATCTAATAATTGCTCAATTTCATTTTCTTGATCATCTGACAATTTAAAGCCATCTGAACCAAAAAATTTAATTCCATTATCAGCAACCGGATTATGTGACGCAGAAATCATAACACCTAATGCTGCTTCCATTTCTTTAGTCAAATAAGCCACACCTGGTGTTGAGATAACACCTAAACGCATCACTTCTGCGCCAATTGAAATTAAACCAGCGATTAATGCAGATTCTAGCATTTCTCCTGATACTCTTGTATCTCTTCCTACTAAAACTCGAGGATGCTTTTCACCTTTGTTATGTGCGAGTACATATCCTCCGTATCTACCTAGTTTAAAAGCCAATTCAGGTGTGAGTTCTTGGTTAGCGACACCACGAACACCATCAGTACCAAAATATTTTCCCATTTTTAAACGCTCCTTTTGTATCTATCAATTTTTAACATTTATATACGCTTTTGTTTCCTTTGGATTCACTTTAGTCACATCTTTAGGTAAGTTAAATGATACTGTTTTTTCTGTAGATTCTGAAATGCCATCAATATCTACTTCAGCAGTAATTTCATTAATATTTTGTAATTCATCTCTATTACCAAAGATTTCTACTTCTTTATCTTCTAGTTTAACACTATCTAATTCTTTATTTTCATTAAGCTTACCCGTTGTTTTTGTACGTACCTTAACCATTTTACTGAATGGTTCAACTGTTACTTTTAAATTAACCTCATTTGGATTAATTGATACATTTAATTTATTTAATTGTTTATCAAATGCACTAACATCTGCAACATCATTGGTATCTTTGTTCACTTTACTAGAATTTTTAAAGGTTGCTTTTAAATAAGCTATATTTTTTAACTGTTGCTCTCCACCAGTCACTTTTACAGTTTCTGGTGAAATACTTTGTTTACTTATTTTATATTTTGGGTCTAAACTATTACTACTAATGTCTGGTTGTACATGCATAACTCGTGTTATTTTATTTTCAAGGTTAATGTGTGCTACTTCAGGTTTAATTTGATAGTTGATACCACTATCTATGCCTTTAACTTGATATTTTTTTTGATATTTCCCTGCTTTTTTTCCAGAAAGATCAACGACTACTTTCAAATCTTCAGGGTTTTCAATTTTGATTAATTTTGATTGTGGTCCTGTTAAATTAACATCGACGTTTTCAGGAATTTTAGTTACATGTAGGTCTTTATTATTATAAATAACATCAACGGGCACATCTTGAATGGTTTTGGATGATTTTTGTGATAAATCATCCGTATTAAATATATTTCCGAATACATTATTTACTGATAAAAAGAAAAATACTGCTAATATGAGAGCGACAAATCTTAATCCCCATTTACTTTCAAGCATTTATGAATTCACACCTTTCTTTTGAAAGTGTGCACCAAACCAATGTTCAGCAAGCAATTCTTCAAAAACATCTTTTGAAATATCTCTTCTTAATTTTCCATCAAAAGTGACTGATATATCACCAGTTTCTTCAGATACAACAACAGTAAAAGCATCAGAAACTTCTGAAATTCCAACTGCCGCTCTATGTCTAGTTCCTAAACTTTTTGATATTTTAACACTATCTGATAATGGTAAATAACTTGCAGCAACGGCAATCTTACTTCCTTGAATTATCATTGCACCATCGTGTAATGGTGTATTAGGGATAAATACATTAGTTAGTAACTCTTGAGATATATCAGAATTCATCGGTATTCCAGTTTCTATATAGTCCTGCAAACCTGTCTCTTTTTCAAAAACAATAAGCGCACCAATGCGACGCTTAGCCATATATTGAACAGCTTTAGATACAGATTGAATCAACTTTTCTTCATCGCGACTATAAGTATTCGTATACCGTTTTAAAAAATTTCCTCTACCTAATTGTTCCAAGGCTCTTCTTATTTCAGGTTGAAATATCACAATGAGAGCTAAAACACCCCATTGAATTACAATATCAAACAATTTAGATGTTGCTGTTAAGTTAAGAATTTTACTGATTTGCTGGCCGATAACAATGACAACTATCCCTTTTAATAATTGAATTGCTTTAGTACCTTTAAAAACTGTAATGAGAAGATACAACACATACCAAACAATCAGTAAATCCAGTAGACTAGTAATAATTTTTATAGTACTCAGATTTTGAAAAAAATTGGAAAAATCCATAACATCTCCTCCGGGTAATACTTTTCCATATTGATTATTATACCAATCATTATTAACACTGTCATACGACAAAATAACATTTTATAAAAATTCTTAAATAAGAAATAAAAGTAAAAAATTCTAACAAATAAAAAAAGACACCTTCAATTGAAGATGTCTAGAAAGTGAGCCATAGAGGATTCGAACCTCTGACCCT
>NZ_KV838762.1:1788-2072 GCF_001838765.1 Staphylococcus sp. HMSC34G04 | reverse complement strand
TATATCTCATTCCGGGAAGGAATGTGTTCTAAGAGTTGAACTACTCCCGCAAATCTAAAATTGGAGCGGAAGATAGGATTTGCACCTATATCTCATTCCGGGAAGGAATGTGTTCTAAAAGTTGAACTACTCCCGCATAATAACCTGGAGGCGGCAACCGGATTTGAACCGGTGATAAAGGTTTTGCAGACCTCTGCCTTACCACTTGGCTATGCCGCCAATAACTGGGCTAGCTGGATTCGAACCAGCGCATGACGGAGTCAAAGTCCGTTGCCTTACCGCTT
>NZ_KV838762.1:1196-1688 GCF_001838765.1 Staphylococcus sp. HMSC34G04 | reverse complement strand
AGATGCTCTACCAACTGAGCTAATGGCTCTAATGGCTGGGCTAGCTGGATTCGAACCAGCGCGTGACGGAGTCAAAGTCCGTTGCCTTACCGCTTGGCTATAGCCCAAGAATGGTGGAGGGGGGCAGATTCGAACTGCCGAACCCGAAGGAGCGGATTTACAGTCCGCCGCGTTTAGCCACTTCGCTACCCCTCCTAAAAATGGTGCCGGCCAGAGGACTTGAACCCCCAACCTACTGATTACAAGTCAGTTGCTCTACCAATTGAGCTAGGCCGGCTATAGGTATGGTTCAGGACAGAATCGAACTGCCGACACATGGAGCTTCAATCCATTGCTCTACCAACTGAGCTACTGAACCAAAATAAAAATTCGTAATGATACCTCTTTGAAAACTAAGTTTTATATGTTCTGAAAAACAATATGTATTTTAGCTATTTCACCACGAAACCTATATTAGTAATATTGCGGGAGGCGGATTTGAACCACCGACCT
>NZ_KV838762.1:895-1096 GCF_001838765.1 Staphylococcus sp. HMSC34G04 | reverse complement strand
GGCAGGCGTGTTAACCGCTACACTACGGGACCATTAAAACGGAGGAAGAGGGATTCGAACCCCCGCGAGCCGTTAAGCTCCTGTCGGTTTTCAAGACCGATCCCTTCAGCCGGACTTGGGTATTCCTCCACAAATTATAAATAAATTACTATTAAAACTTAATATATGGCGGTCCCGACGGGAATCGAACCCGCGATCTCC
>NZ_KV838762.1:409-795 GCF_001838765.1 Staphylococcus sp. HMSC34G04 | reverse complement strand
ATCCCTTCAGCCGGACTTGGGTATTCCTCCAAAATTATATGGACCTTGCAGGACTCGAACCTGCGACCGAACGGTTATGAGCCGTTAGCTCTAACCAACTGAGCTAAAGGTCCTGAATATAAGTATACAACTAATAGTAGTGGCGGTGGAGGGGATCGAACCCCCGACCTCACGGGTATGAACCGTACGCTCTAGCCAGCTGAGCTACACCGCCGTTATGTAGTTTGTAAATTAATAATGGTGGAGACTAGCGGGATCGAACCGCTGACCTCCTGCGTGCAAAGCAGGCGCTCTCCCAGCTGAGCTAAGCCCCCAAAATTTATTTTACTATCGGGAAGACAGGATTCGAACCTACGACCCCTTGGTCCCAAACCAAGTGCTCTACC
>NZ_KV838762.1:0-309 GCF_001838765.1 Staphylococcus sp. HMSC34G04 | reverse complement strand
AAAGATGGTGCCGAGGACCGGAATCGAACCGGTACGGTGATCTCTCACCGCAGGATTTTAAGTCCTGTGCGTCTGCCAGTTCCGCCACCCCGGCAATATTGTTAATGGAGCGGAAGACGGGATTCGAACCCGCGACCCCCACCTTGGCAAGGTGGTGTTCTACCACTGAACTACTTCCGCAAATGCGGGTGAAGGGAGTCGAACCCCCACGCCGTAAAGGCGCTAGATCCTAAGTCTAGTGCGTCTGCCAATTCCGCCACACCCGCTATTTAAATGGTGAGCCATAGAGGATTCGAACCTCTGACCCTC
>NZ_KV838761.1:0-2992 GCF_001838765.1 Staphylococcus sp. HMSC34G04 | reverse complement strand
TATAAATAAGAACGTAAATAAACTTGTAAGTACTTAATATTGAAACAGCAACTTATATTATTAAGAAACATAATTTAATGTCAGTAAATAAAAAAAGATTGTTACCAGAAAAAATAGAGATATAAACATAACAAAATACAAACCTGACTTCGAATAAGCTAGTAAAGATGATATACCTATTAAAGAAAAAAATGAAATATTTAACAACTATGTACTTTATGTCATTATGAAATGATATTTTTGAGATCAATAAAGAGATATTGGATAAAACCTCTAATATTACATGTTAGTTATATTTAAATTTTAATTAATATATTTTATTATACAATTTAAATTTAAAAGCAATTTGCAAAAAAGAACTAGATAATTTATACTTAAACTACATTAAAAGTTCACGAAAACGAACTATTAATATAAATATAAGTAAAGAAGTATTCATAACTGTAAGTATAAGTATAAATAATTATGTAAATAGAGATATGAATATGATAATAAGTAAAATAGTAAATAGGATAACAAATAAGCAATATATGTCCCTAATCATAATTATAGAGCAAAGTTGGTTGTTTACTTATAAACGTAAATAAGAACGCAAATAAAGACGTAAGTAAAGATATAAGTATTAAGTTAAATAATTAAAATTAATGATTAAAGGAGCGTTTTAATATGGCTAACACTAAAACACAGAAGATATTAAGTATCTCAAAAACAAAAAGTGAGAATATCGCAAAATGGTTTGTCAGTGACGCACAGTGGAAATTATTAGCTGAACATTTAGAGTTAGGTAAAACAGCTATCTTCAAATATAAGAAACTAATCAAGATCAAAACTGAAGAAAAGGACGCACTTTATGCGTTAGGGGATATCTTCACGTTGAATCAACTAAACACTGTCATTGAGCTATTTAACGACGCTATAGAACACCCTGAAAAGTATAAAAAACCGAAGAAAAAATCTGACGTCGATTTAAAAGCACAAGCTGACGTAATACAAAAACATACGAAAGATATGAATATGGATTATTTAGGTTATCAAGCTAAGCCGACGGCAAGGAAAGAGAAAGCCGAAATAGAAACCGAAAACAAAACAGATAAACGGGCTCAAACCCCTACCAAATCAGAAGTTATCGCTAAACATAATGCTGAGCGTAAGGCGATGAAAGAAGAAATAGAAGTTTTGCCTAAAGATAGCCAAGAGCGAATGGAAAAAGAACGAGCGTATAAGCAATCAGAAGGCGATAGAATCGCTGAATTTTGGGACGCACAAAAGCGAGAACAGGAAGATAAGTAGGAGTGAATAGCGATGGCTAAGGTATGGAGATACACAATCAAGTTACCACCTATGGGGACACCGAGACCTCGTACAAGACGTTTAGATGATGGGCGTACTATCACGTATTATGATCAGTCTTATAGTGATTATTTAGACGCAATACAAGACGAATTAGCGAAAGATAATGCGATAAATGATGATTTCTATGATGTAATAAATACCGAGTTAGGCGTGAAAGCCGAAATCATGTTTTATGTACAAGCGCCGAGAAGCCAAAAGCGATTAAAAAAGCTGACAAGGACGACAGCACCCGATATAGATAACTTGCTCAAAGCAGCGTTAGACGGTATTTTCAGAGGATTAGAAGTCAAAGACAGCCGAGTAGCTTTGGTATCAATGGGCAAATTTCAAGAAATGGAAAATCCAAGAACTGAGATAGTTTTAAGGGGGATTGAGTAATGGCGAACACAAATTTAGATAAGTTTCTAGTGATAGAACAAATAATGGACGAGGCACAGGGCTTAATGGAGCCGTATTTAAGCAGTTTAGAGCAACGTTATGAGTATATGAATGTGTTGAGAAAAGAATATAGTAATCTATCGCATACACTAGGCAAGATACAGCAACGTGTAATCAAGCAAGGTGATAAGCTCGAAGTAGACGCAGACGTAAAGAATGTAGCACAAAGTGCAAGAGACCGAATAGACGAGCATATAGAGGCGATAGAAGAAGATAAAGCAGATGGAGATAATCAACCATCGGTTAAGCAATTAAAACGTGCTAGAGAAAAGTTAGACGGCGAATTAGACGAAGACAGCATAGGAAAAGCATGGCGATTGTTGAAAGTTCGAAAAATCGAAATCGAAGAGTTAAATGTGCTTATGGACTTAATCGACGCTATGGAAGACGGTAAACAAGATAAAGCAGAGAGTATTGTTAAAAAGATTGAAAAGCTAAGAAGTGATTATACAAGTGGCTTTGTACGCTATAGAGAGTCATTAGAGCAAGGAGAAGACGTACAAAAAGAAGTTGATAATGTTATCGGCGATTTAGAAAATAGTGGCTATATACAAGAGGCTGAGAGCCTTACAGACGCAAGACCTAGTATTGCAGAAGAAAGAGGATTAAGACCTGACGCACAACCGCTTCTAGACCTTTTAAACCCTATTAAGAGTGCAGGTTTAGAGTATTTTCAAAGTAGAAATAGGAACTCAACATCATATGATTTAAACGTGGCGTTTGCGAAAGAAGTTGCTTATACAAGAAGAGCGTTATTAGAAGACCGTGAATATATCGGTACTAGAAACGCATTTAACCGTTTAAATACGGCGTTTGAGGAGCTTTCAGGCTATATGTACGACCGTTTTTATCAACTAGGAGGCACACCAGTAAATTATCACGGACATGATGATAGAGTTAGATAAAAAATAAAAGTAGCAACCAAGCACCATATTAATTATGGTGCTTTTTATAATGCCGTCATACCAACGTTTTAAAGGCATTTATAACCATAATCAAGTAATAAAAATAACAGTTCGATAAAACGAACTATAAAATACAACAATCTTTAAAAAGGTATAACTAATTAAATATATCATTAATAAGTAGATAAGTAAACAATAATAATAAAAATTAAAAGGAAATTAAGCGATAAACAGAGTATATAATCAAATAAAGAACAATATAAAATTAGAGGTAGAAATAAAATAAATATAAGTTC
>NZ_KV838759.1:0-213 GCF_001838765.1 Staphylococcus sp. HMSC34G04 | reverse complement strand
ATTGGAATAGTTGAACAAGAACAAAATGGTGTAACAGCACCAAACACCATACCTAATATGTAATTGACAGCTTTATTAGGTTTGCTCAAAAGCTTTTTAATTTTTTCTTCTGAAACAACTTGTTGAATCAGACTTACTATAAAACTCACTACTATAAATAGTAATAATAATTCAAAAAATAACATCAGAAATGTTTTTATGAATTCCATAATT
>NZ_KV838758.1:63157-72863 GCF_001838765.1 Staphylococcus sp. HMSC34G04 | reverse complement strand
GCTATTTTGCTAGGAATTATGTCCCAGCCTCTATCTTATAAATCAATGTAAGGATAATTATTTTTTATTTTTTATGAAAAAAACACCTTGCCATAATATAAAACCAATGAGTAAGCTATAAATGATTAAAAAGACATACCAAAAGGGCGTTAAAATCATCGTTGATATGAGAGATAGGATAATAATAATTGTACCTGTTGTCATTGGTCTTTTAATTTTACGAAATAGTGAAAGACGTTCAACTTCGTCTATTTTGAAAGTACCTACAAAAAGTAAAATCGCGCCTATTATAAATATCGTGGGTGATAAATATGGGATGGACATATACACCGATTGTGTGCTCGATTTATCAGTAATAAATTGCAATAAGCTTATAACAATAGCTAGTATTATAGCAATAAACTTTTGGTCAGAAATTACAAAAGGATATAGCTTGAAATTTAAATATATTTGTAAAAGTGTCCATATCATAAAGAGTGTGACGGTAAACATCGTAATAAAATTGAATTGATTAATCGCAAAAATATCAATCACGCTATTGATTAAAATAGATAATAATATGGAGCTAAACTTAAGCTGTCTGAAACGATGTCGGTATAAATCGATGCCAAGAATTAGCAAGACGATGGCGATGTTAATTAATATATATATAATCATGTTGAACTCCTATTCGTAATTCTTCATCTCTTCATTATACCAATTAACATTAACTTAATCATTTCATAACACTCAGAAATATTTAACGTATTTTCAATATTAGACGCCTTTTTTATTACTCCATAATAATGTATGTAATTGTGGTAGTACATAGACATGATTCATATCACTACTTTGCATTACACGATCCACTAATTTCTCATATCTTTCAAGTAATTTATCTGTATGTTGGTCAACGTTATCATCAAGATAAGGATTGCCTACCTGTAGATAGAATGGGATGTTAGGATAACGATGATGAATTAATTTTGCAAAATCATAGTCTGCATCGTCAAAAATCACCACTTTCAAATTAAGTGAATGAAATGTACATTGATTTATAACAGAATCTAATACTTCTAGATTAGTTTTCATTCCCGAACTAGGGGGTTTTGGACTAATTGTTAAATCGTCAATTTGTGTCATCCATGATTGGAAACGACTACCTTGTGTCTCTAAAGCTGTATAAATATGTTTCTCTTCAAATAAATTTACTAATTCCTGTATACCTTTGATTAAAGCAGGGTTACCTCCAGATATAGTCACGTGATTAAATCGATGACCACCTATTTCAAGTAACGCTTCATAAATTTCTTCAGCAGTCATTAATTTGATATCTTCTTTAGCACTACCGTCCCAAGTAAATGCAGAATCACACCAGCTACATCTATAATCACAACCAGCTGTTCGCACAAACATTGTTTTTCTTCCTATTACACGACCTTCACCTTGAATTGTTGGTCCGAAAATTTCTAAAACGGGTATTTTAGCCATTTACACTTGATCTTCCTTTGGTCTATAAACTACGTAACTTGAAGGTGTTTCTCTAAGATAAACTTGAACACATTTCGGTTGATTCTCTCTTTGATTTAACTCTTTTTGAACAATGTGGTAAATCGTTTGTGCGACAATTTCTGTTGAGGGACTTTTATCCTTAAAAGCAGGCAAGTCATTAAGCAAATAATGGTCAAATTGTTCGTGAACTAGCTTTTTTAAATCTCTAAAATTAACTA
This sequence comes from Staphylococcus sp. HMSC34G04, assembly GCF_001838765.1. NCBI lineage: Bacteria > Bacillati > Bacillota > Bacilli > Caryophanales > Staphylococcaceae > Staphylococcus > Staphylococcus sp. HMSC34G04. Next base: position 71,154 of record NZ_KV838758.1, on the reverse strand, counting down.
AAAATCCACATTTATCTAGTGTATTGCCAGCAATTGTTAAGTTGACGTAATATGTATGACCATGTGTACGAATACATTTTCCTGCTTCTTCAAAGGGAATATAATGTGCAGCAGAAAAGTTAAAATCTTTGTTAAGTTCGAATTGATATGGGTGAGTGACACTTGGATAAATTTGTTGCATTTTCTTATTCTTCTCCTTTATGTTCAAGATAATGTTTTAAACCTCTAGCTCTTAAGTGACATGCTGGACATTCACCACAGCCATCACCAATGATACCGTTATAACATGTTAATGTGTTGTGGCGAATATAATCTAACACACCTAGCTTATCGCTCAGTGCCCATGTCTGTGCTTTGTCTAACCACATTAATGGCGTGTGAATGACAAAGTCTTTATCCATTGAAAGACTTAAAGTTACATTCATAGATTTGATAAAGCTATCTCTACAATCTGGATAACCTGAAAAATCTGTTTCACAAACACCAGTAATAATATGTTTAGCATGAATTTGATAGGCCAACGCGCCAGCAAAAGATAAAAACAATAGATTTCTAGCTGGTACGAAAGTATTAGGAATACCATCATCATTATCTTCAATTTTTAACTCATGTTGTGTAAGTGCATTGGGAGTAAGTTGAGATAGTAATGACATGTCTAAAATATGATGTTTTAAATTTTGTTCTTTTGCAATTTTTTTTGCAACTTCAATTTCTGTATCATGTCGTTGTCCATAATTAAATGTAACGAGTTCAACTTCTTTAAAATGTTTTTTAGCGTAAAATAAACATGTCGTACTATCTTGACCACCACTAAATACGACAAGTGCTTTTTCTTTATTTAAGTCATTTTGCGACATTGATATGACTCCTCATCATTGTGATAATTTTGCATAAAAAAAGTCTATCTCTATAAAAAAGATAGACAGAAATATTAAAGACATATATAGTCTTAACGTTATAATATGAAGAAATTCATTGTTGAAATTTTCATGTCTAGTTTTTTATAGAGGGTTTCGGCTAGGAACCTCTGTTATTATTTTGTACGGAACATAGAATAAACGAAATGCTATATAAAATCAAGTCATGTTCTGTGATAATAGAGGGTAAGAACTATAATAATTAACAATCTTTATCGATAATTGAGGTATGAATATGATTTTAATGATAGATAATCAAGATTCTTTTACATATAACTTAATAGATTATATTAAGGTACAAACTACTGAAGAAGTGAAAATTATTTCTGTAAATGATTTGATGATACAGCATATCGATGCATTAAATCCGAGAGCGATTGTCATTTCACCTGGACCTGGGAAACCAAGTGATTATCCAATACTATCATCAGTATTAGAAATATTTCATCGTCACGTTCCCATTTTGGGTGTCTGTTTAGGTTTTCAATTAATCATTGAATACTTTGGAGGAAACATTATCCATAATGATAAACCTGTTCATGGACATATTACCAAGATAAGCCATAGCAATGAGGGTATTTTTAAAGGGCTACCATTGTATTTTAACGTAATGCGATACCATTCACTTATGGCTGACCCTTCTACAATATCTAGCGCATTAAAAGTCACAGCGCTGAACAACGAGAATGTTATCATGGCTGTTGCGCATCGTAAGTATCCTATTTATGGTTTACAGTATCATCCCGAATCAATACTAAGTGAATATGGTCACGAACAATTAAATTTATTCTTAACCGAGGTAGGGGTTAAATATGCACATTGAATTTAAGTATCGCTATTATGAGAATGAAAAGGACTATGAAGACTATCAATTAGAAATGGATAACGTTCAAGATTCTAAAATTGCATATCGTCTTGATGAAGTAGGGGATGTCATTCACTTTGCAGAACAAGAACAACGTAACGGAAGTTATGTTGCACTTTATGTTACTTATGAAGCAGCACCTTTTTTTAATAAGGAAATGGTGGTCAATATCGTGGAACAATCCCATATTTTTGCTGCAGCTTATTCATTTAAATCGGTCAATTCGATAAAAAATATAAAAAAAGTAATGTCTACTAAAAATCATATAAAAACTGAAGGATTTTATTTTTGTGAAAGTGATAAAGCGATGATTAACAAGGTCAAATCGATTCATAAAGCCATCATCGAAGGGGCAACGTATCAGGTGAATTACACAACGCGCTTAAAAGCAGAAATTTTCTGTCCTATAAGTCACTTATATCATCAACTTACTATGTCACAAAATGGTAATTATACCGTTTTAATGGACACACCTGATATAAAAGTAGCATCAATATCGCCTGAACTTTTCTTTCAAAAAGGTGACTATAAAGGTAAATCAAATATGATTGTTAGCAAGCCGATGAAAGGAACCATGCCTAGAGGGAAAAATGTTAAAGAAGATGAGCTATATTATAATAATTTAAAAACTTCCTCTAAAGATATGGCAGAGAATGTGATGATTGTAGACTTATTACGTAACGATATTACAAGAATTGCTCAAAGTGGAACTATAGATGTACCTGAACTGTTTTCGATTGAGAAATATGACACAGTTTTCCAAATGACCAGTACAGTTTGTGGCCAATTACAAGATGACATTCAATTAATAGATATGATGCGAGCGCTCTTTCCTTGTGGTTCTATTACAGGTGCACCAAAAATAAATACAATGCAATATATAGCTCAGTTGGAGGACATGCCAAGATCCATTTACTGTGGAACAATTGGTTTATTACTTCCAAACCAAAGGATGATATTTAATATACCTATTCGGACAATTGAGTATAATCATGAAGAAGCGGTTTATGGGGTGGGTGCTGGTATAACAATTGATTCAATACCTGAAAATGAAGTTCAAGAATTTCACGATAAAACTAAAATTTTGGAGCGGTTATAATATGCATTTATTTGAAACAATGAAATTGGATAGGGGATTCATTCCTCGGCTTGATTACCATTATCAACGTATTTCAACTTCTAGTGAGCATCTAGGATTTCAATTTGATCATCTATTTTGGAAGCAGTTTATTCATAATATAAAAACCTTGCATTCAAAAGGCGTATATCGTTTGAAGGTGACGTTAAACAAAGAAGGGGAACTCAACTATGAGTTATTTTCGATACCCGATAAACCTTTTTTTACCGCACGACTAGTTCAACAAAAAAAGAATATTGATAAAGTAATCATAACTAATAAAACAACAGAACGTGATTATTTAACACATAATCATTTCACAGATTTAATACTAATCTATGATGAAGAAGGTAAAATTTTAGAGTTTGACATTGGCAACGTAATGATACAAGAAAGAGATAAATTGTATACACCAACATATAAAGAAGACATGCTCCCCGGCTGTATGAGACAATCTCTTATTGATCAAGGGGAAGTTATAGAAAAAGATTTTTATATCGAAGAATTTAAAGAAAAAATCAAATCGAGTCAAATCAACGTCTATTTAATCAATAGCTTAAGAGAGGTTGTCGGTGTTAAAGTATATGTATAATATATTTATGAAAAAGAATTTTAATGATAAAAAATAATGAGGTAGCCTATGACATTATTATGGTTAGCTATATTAATACTTCTTACTGTATTAGGTAAAAAGATGTCAAACCAAGCCATTAAAAACAATCAAGTGCTTATTGCTAAGTTAATAGCTACTATAACTACATTTTGTGCGTTTGTGTTGGTTTATTTGCTTATGCAATCTATAATGCCACATATTATTAAATTGATGAATGTGTTTTATCATCATTAATTTTGACGAGGTGATATTATGAAAATATATAGTCAAGGCGACCAAGCCATTGTTGTTTCAATAGAGAAAAATGTATCTCAAAGACTGACAGAAGATTTACTTTCATTGAGAGCATATTTAATTGATAAATCATATCCATTTATTACTGAAATTGTAGCTACAGAATCTGACCTAATGATTTGCTATGACGCAAGAGATATGATTAAACATCACCATATTCAGTCACCATTTTTATATATGAAAGCTTTAATTGATTCTATAAAATTAGAAATTAGACATCATCGGCAACAACTTCAAGCGAAATATATTCAAAAACAACAATCTGTTAATATTCCAGTTATATATGGCGGAGAATTTGGGCCTGATTTACAACATTTGTTAAAGCATCTTAAACTCAAATTAGAGGATTTTGTAAAATTACACACTCAAGAAAAATATTTTGTATCAATGATGGGGTATTCACCAGGATTTCCGTATCTTACCGGAATGAATAAAAAATTACATGTGAACCACACAAGTAAAAAGAAAAAGTTCATCCCTTGTGGATCAGTTATTATTGAAGGGAAAAAATGTGGAATAGTGACTACTGATACATATAATGATTGGTTAGTTATAGGATATACACCAGTTCAACTTTTCTTTCCTGAGCAACAAAACTTTACATTATTAAAGCTAGGAGACAATGTCACATTTGAGTCTAAAGGTATCAATGAAATAGAGCTAGGAGATTATAAAATATGTCAATCATAATTGAAAATAGTGGTCTATTTAGTAGCTTTCAAGATTTTGGAAGAAAGGGATATGAACATGAAGGTGTTATCCCGAGTGGTGCATTAGATGAATTAGCACATGAAATAGCCAACCGTCTGGTTGCAAATGACAAGAATGAAGCAACACTTGAAATGACTCAAAAAATGGCAACAATTCGCTTCACTGAGCCGGCACTAATAGCTTTAACAGGTGGAAATTTTAAAGCTGAAACTGAACATATGAAAATTTATCCTAATAAATTATATCTCATCAATGAAGGTGAGACATTGAAATTTAATGAAACCAGTCGTACATCACGCGTTTATCTAGCAGTTGGTGGCGGTTTTAAACTAGAAAAATGGCTTCATTCAGCATCTACAGATTTTAATGTGGAGATTGGTGGTTTTGAGGGGAGAAAGCTTAAAAAAGGTGATGAAATAGAATTAAAACACCATTATTCTCAACGACATCTTAAGCTATTTGAAAACTTATCTGACAAACGTACAACTGATTGGGGAATTGATGGTTACGCATTGTCTTTTAATTATGTTTCGGATGTTTTTCATGTGATTAGAAATAAGGGAACAGAAGATTTTAAAAAAGAGGCGACGCGTCGTTTTACAATGGCTGAATATAGTGTGTCCAGTAAAACAAATAGAGTAGGTATGGTGCTTGATGGACCCCAAATCAAAGCATACTATGATGATATGCCGGCTCATCAATCAGTAAAAAGAGGAACCATTCAAGTTAAGAGAGATGGCACACCGATTGTATTATTAAACGATCATTATACATTAGGAAGTTATCCTCAAATAGGTACAATCGCAAGCTATCATCTAACAAAATTAGCACAAAAACCACAAGGCTCAAAATTGAAATTTCAATTTATAGATATCGAAACTGCAGAAAAAAACTTAATAAAGTATAGCAATTGGTTAAATCAATTGTTCCATGGTATTGAACATCGTATGCAATTAGAAATGTTAAAGTGACGTATAACTATGGAATTGTTTTCCCATAAATAAAAAAGAAGTAGTCTTGTGCACGTACATCAGATTTGGAACTTAAATTGAATCGTCCTGGAGACTGATGAACATAAGAAATACTGAGTTTATAATGAATCATTATATATGTAAAAGAACTCAATTATTTAAAATTTTAATAGCACTTTTATGTTGACAATTTACCTGTATAGCGTGCTTTTACTTGATATTTAAGACATAATACTATATATTTAGAAATTGAACTATGTATTTTTATTACAATAAGATTACAAACATTTAAAAATCTTAATAAAAAGTTAACAACTACATAGTCTAAACAATGACGTATTCGCATTTACGATTTATATCAAATTTTTAAATTTATAAATAGAAATAATCGATTTGATCAAATGAATATAAAGTAATTTAAAAGATAGTTATAATTTGAATTAACTGAAGGTAAAGTGAATCATTTAACGTAAAAATGATTCATTACTAAAAACGGAGGAAACAAACATGAGTTTACCCAAGAAGAAAATAGGAATTTTTGCGTTCTTCTTATTAACGGTATTCACCATTACTTTGAAGACATATTTTTCATATTATGTTGACTTTTCTTTAGGTGTCAAGGGTTTAGTACAAAACTTAATATTGCTTATGAATCCTTATAGTTTGATTGCACTTGTACTAAGTGTTTTCCTATTTTTTAAAGGTAAGAAGGCATTTTGGTTCATCTTTATTGGAGGATTTTTACTTACGTTTCTACTTTACGCAAACGTTGTGTACTTCAGATTTTTCTCAGATTTCTTAACTTTTAGTACACTAAACCAAGCAGGCAACGTTGAATCAATGGGTGGTGCAGTAAGTGCTTCTTTCAAATGGTATGACTTTGTCTATTTCATTGACACTATTATCTACCTTGCCATTTTAATATTTAAACGTAAATGGTTAGATAATAGAGCATTCAGTAAAAAATTTGTACCTGTTGTAATGGCTACGTCAGTAGCATTATTTTTCTTAAATTTAGCGTTTGCAGAAACAGACCGTCCCGAATTATTAACAAGAACTTTTGATCATAAATATCTTGTGAAATACTTAGGACCATATAACTTCACTGTTTATGACGGTGTAAAAACAATCGAAAATAATCAGCAAAAAGCACTAGCTTCTGAAGATGACTTAACTAAAGTGCTGAATTACACTAAGCAGAAACGTACTGAACCAAATTCTGAATATTACGGTGCAGCGAAAAAGAAAAATATAATTAAAATTCACCTTGAAAGTTTCCAGACTTTCTTAATCAATAAAAAGGTAAATGGTAAAGAGGTTACACCGTTTTTAAATAAATTATCTAGTGGTAACCAAGATTTTACGTATTTCCCAAACTTTTTCCATCAAACAGGGCAAGGTAAAACATCTGACTCAGAGTTTACAATGGACAACAGTTTATATGGCTTGCCGCAAGGATCTGCCTATTCACTGAAGGGAGATAATACGTATCAATCATTACCTGCTATACTAGATCAAAAGCAAGGTTATACATCTAATGTAATGCATGGTGACTACAAAACATTTTGGAATCGAGATCAAGTTTATAAACATTTCGGTATTGACAATTTCTATGATGCCACTTACTATGACATGTCTGACGACAATATTGTTAATCTTGGTTTAAAAGATAAACCATTCTTTAAAGCATCAGCAGATTATCAATCTAAAATGAAAAAGCCGTTTTATTCACACTTAATTACTTTAACTAACCACTATCCTTTCACATTAGATGAAGAGGATGCTTCTATTGATAAACCTAATACTGGTGACTCAACAGTAGACGGTTATATACAAACGGCACACTATCTCGACCAAGCTTTAGAGGAATATATTACTGATCTTAAGAAAAAAGGTCTATATGATAATTCAGTCATTATGATTTATGGAGACCATTATGGTATTTCAGAAAATCATAACAATGCTATGGAAAAATTATTAGGTGAGAAGATTACACCAGCTAAATTTACAGATTTAAACCGCACTGGTTTCTGGTTAAAAGTTCCAGGTAAATCAGGGGGCGTAAATAAAGAGTATGCTGGACAAATGGATGTAATGCCTACATTACTGCATCTTGTTGGTATTGATAGCAAGAATTACCTAATGTTTGGCTCTGACATGTTCTCTAAACAACACAATAACGTAGTACCGTTTAGAAACGGTGATTTTATCACTGAAGATTATAAGTATGTGAATGGTAAAATTTACTCAAATAAAGATAATGAATTGCTTACTGAAAAACCTAAAGATTTCGATAAAAATAAAAAACAAGTTGAGAAAGATCTTGAAATGAGTGACAGCGTGTTAAATGGTGACTTGTTCAGATTCTACAAAAATCCTGACTTTAAAAAAGTAAATCCTGGTAAATATGAATATAAATCAGGTCCAAAAGGGAACGAAAAAAAATAGTTTTTTCAGTGAGTTGAAATTGTTAAGAAGCTGGGACATAATTCCTAGCAAAATAGCCAGT
>NZ_KV838758.1:62671-63057 GCF_001838765.1 Staphylococcus sp. HMSC34G04 | reverse complement strand
GCCAAAATACTTTGTGTTTATATGTAATTTTACATTAAAATACTTAAAAAAATAAGGCCCTTTCGTATAATTTAACAAATACCACTAAACGAAATTAACGAGGTGCCTTATGTATAAAGATTATAATATGACGCAACTTACTTTACTAAAGGAAACTTCAGTACTTATCCCCACACATGATATGTTACAATATGTGAATGATATTGTTGAAACAATTCCTAAGACTGAATTCGATGAATTCAGACATCATCGTGGTGCAACACCATACCATCTAAAAATGATGTTAAAAGTAGTTCTATATGCCTACACACAATTTGTGTTTTCAGGACGTAAGATAGAAAATTTACTCAATGTTAGCATCCGAATGATGTGGCTATCACAAAATC
>NZ_KV838758.1:62255-62571 GCF_001838765.1 Staphylococcus sp. HMSC34G04 | reverse complement strand
TCCGAATGATGTGGCTATCACAAAATCAAAAGTTTTCTTTTAAAACGATTAATCGATGCAAAAACAAATAAAAAAATAATGAAGAATTATAGTTGGTAATATTTTAAAGGCCAAATTAATAAAAAGCTTTCAGAACCAAAAAACATCTACAGTCAAAGAAAAATTGATGTAGAGCTTGTTTTTGTATTTATGAATCTTATTTTGGGTTCCAATTGTATGTCCGTTTGAAGGAGAAATAAAGTCAAAAGAGAACTAGAATTTGTGCTGATGACACTTAATATAATAAAAGTAACAGCTCAACGAGCTGAAAATAATC
>NZ_KV838758.1:48150-62155 GCF_001838765.1 Staphylococcus sp. HMSC34G04 | reverse complement strand
ATTTCTATATTAATTCAATAGAAATTGTCTTTATTTACTTCTCCTGGAACTTTATGTCCTGGGCTCTTATTTTTATATTAATATCTTTACTAATCATTTTGAAATTAGAATATCTTTAAGAGTGACTTCTGTATTTAATATATTTTTGTATAAATAAAATAACTTTGAAACTTTCGATGACACACCTTTTTTAGAAAAAACATTAATATCAACATATAACTTTATAAGTATGTTTTATTTATATTGGAATTAATTGAAGTCATTTGTTTTATTAACTATAAAACAAAATCTCAAATTTTTATTATGATTAATGTTAAGGACAATGATGTTCTCTGATTATAAATGATTGGGTTACAAGGCTAAATATAAAGTAAAACAATATAGTTGATTAATCTATTATGATTCTTTTTTTAATGATATAAATTATCCAAGTGCAACGTCTAGAATCATCATAATTGTAAAACCAATCATTAGACTTAAAGTTGCCAAATCAGTGTTGTTACTTGATTGAGAATCAGGTATCAGTTCTTCAACAACAACGAAAATCATTGCACCTGCAGCAAACGCCAGTGCATAAGGCAATATAGGATTTACCACTAAAATTGCCGCAGCACCGATAGTAGCGAAAATAGGCTCAACAATTGCTGAAGCTTGTCCATAATTAAATGCTTTCCAACGTGTTGCACCTGCGGCACGGATTGGCATCGATAGTGCTGCACCTTCAGGAATATTCTGTATGCCGATACCTATCGCTAGACCAATCGCACCTAAAAATGTAGCGTGACTGTTACCAGATACAACACCACCGAATGCAACTCCGATAGATAGTCCTTCAGGTATGTTGTGAAGTGTGATAGCTAACACAAGTAGTGCATTTTTTCCAAGAGAGGTAGGCACACCCTCTTGTTGTTGGTTTTTATCTTGGGCATTTTGGTGAATATGGGGAATAATATAATCTAGAACCCTGATAAAAACGCCACCGAGAATAAAACCTATTGCTGCAGGAAGCCATGGCATAGCGCTATTTTCACTTGATTCAATTGCGGGTTGTAATAATGACCAAAAACTTGCTGCTATCATGATTCCAGCTGCAAAACCTTGCATCGAATTTAAGACTTTATCATTCACTTTCTTAAATATAAAAACTGCTGCCGCACCCAAAGCAGTTAGTAACCACGTGATTATTCCGGCTATAAGCGCCTGAATGTAGGGTGGTGCGTTTTGGAATAAATCTGACATATCTAAGTCTCCTTATATCTTTTGAATCTAAAAAGGTGTATAATATATAGAACTGAATTTAGCTTAACAAAATTTTTTTGAAAATTCGATAGTTGACAATTTCCAGTATTTGAAAAGGAAGATAAGCATGGAAGCATACAAAATTGAACATTTAAATAAATCCTATGCAGATAAAGAAATTTTTAATGATCTTAACCTATCTATATCTGAGCATGAAAGAATTGGATTAGTAGGTATTAATGGAACAGGTAAAAGTACACTATTAAAAGTCATTGGTGGTCTAGACGAAGATTTTACTGCAGATATTACCCACCCTAATCAATATCGCATTCGTTATTCCTCTCAAAAACAAGACCTCAATGGTCATATGACTGTGTTCGAAGCTGTTTTAAGTTCGGATACCCCTACATTAAGAATTATAAAAAAATATGAAGAAGCGGTTAATCGCTATGCGTTAGATCAAAGTGACTCTAATTTTAATAAAATGATGGAAGCACAAGAAGAAATGGATCAAAAGGATGCATGGGATTATAATGCAGAAATTAAAACGATTTTATCTAAACTAGGGATTCACGATACAACTAAGAAAATAGTTGAACTTTCGGGTGGTCAACAAAAAAGAGTTGTATTGGCTAAAACTCTAATAGAGCAACCGGATTTACTTTTGCTAGATGAACCGACGAACCATCTTGACTTTGAATCCATCCGTTGGCTTATTAATTATGTTAAGCAATATCCGCATACAGTTTTATTTGTAACACATGATCGCTACTTTTTAAATGAAGTATCGACGCGAATTATTGAACTGGATAGAGGGAAGTTAAAAACATATCCAGGTAATTATGAAGATTACATAGTAATGCGTGCAGAAAATGAATTAATAGAACAAAAGCAACAAGAAAAACAAAAAGCATTGTATAAACAAGAGCTAGCATGGATGCGAGCAGGAGCAAAGGCAAGAACTACTAAACAACAGGCACGTATCAATAGATTTAATCAACTGGAATCAGATGTTAAGACGCAACATGCACAAGATAAGGGTGAACTTAATCTTGCATATTCAAGGTTAGGTAAACAAGTATATGAGTTAAAGAATTTATCAAAATCAATTAATAATAAAGTTTTATTTGAAGGTGTCACTGAAATTATTCAAAGTGGTAGACGTATAGGTATTGTAGGACCTAATGGAGCGGGGAAAACAACATTACTTAATATTTTAAGTAATGAAGATCAGGACTATGAGGGTGAGCTCAAAATCGGTCAGACTGTTAAGGTTGCTTATTTTAAGCAAACCGAAGAGACACTTGAACGTGATATTAGAGTGATTGACTATCTAAGAGAAGAAAGTGAAATGGCTAAAGAAAAAGATGGTACCTCAATTTCAGTTACACAATTGTTAGAAAGATTTTTATTTCCGAGCGCTACACACGGTAAAAAAGTTTATAAACTTTCAGGTGGAGAACAAAAGCGTCTGTATTTATTGCGTTTACTTGTTCATAAACCTAATGTACTCCTTTTAGATGAACCGACTAATGATTTAGATACTGAAACACTTACGATTTTAGAAGATTACATTGATGATTTTGGTGGTTCTGTCATTACTGTCAGTCATGATCGTTATTTCTTAAATAAAGTGGTACAAGAATATTGGTTTATTCATGATGGTAAAATCGAAAAAATTATTGGATCATTTGAAGATTATGAATCTTTTAAAAAGGAACATGAACGCCAAGCCATGTTATCTAAACAAACTGAACAACAAAATAAACATAAGCATCAACCAAAAAAGAAAACAGGACTTTCCTATAAAGAGAAGTTAGAATACGAAACAATTATGACGCGTATAGAAATGACTGAAACGCGTTTAGAAGAGCTTGAACAAGAAATGATTAATGCAAGTGATAATTATGCAAGAATCAAAGAACTTAATGAGGAAAAAGAGCAACTTGAAGCAACTTATGAAGCAGACATCACGAGATGGAGTGAGCTTGAAGAAATTAAAGAACAATAAGGGGAATGTAATCATGCAAGAGACTTTATCGCATTATTTTGGTTATAAGTCATTTCGACCAGGACAAGAAGAAATTATAACTAAAATATTAAATCATCAGCATACACTGGGTGTACTACCTACCGGTGGCGGTAAATCGATATGCTATCAAGTACCGGGTTTAATGCAGGGTGGCACAACTATTGTTATAAGTCCACTTATTTCTTTGATGAAAGACCAAGTTGATCAACTACAAGCAATGGGAATTCAAGCTGCATATTTGAATAGTAGTTTGACTCATAAACAACAAAAAGAGATTGAAGAGCGAATAAAGCGTGGTGCCATTCAGTTTTTATATGTAGCTCCAGAGCGCTTTGAAAATACATTTTTTCTAAATTTATTACGTAAAATAAAAATACCCCTTATCGCTTTTGATGAAGCACACTGTATATCGAAGTGGGGACATGATTTTAGACCTAGTTACCAAAGTGTCATACAAAAAGTTTTTACATTACCTCAAAGCTTCACAATAGTTGCACTTACAGCTACGGCAACTGCTGAAGTTCAACAAGATATCATGTCTAAGTTATCAATTGGACAAAATGATGTTGTCAAGACAAGTACTAAAAGACGCAATTTAATCTTCAAAGTCAATCCCACTTATCAGCGCCAAAAATTTGTTGTGGATTATGTTGCAAATCATGAAGGGCAGGCAGGAATCATTTATTGTTCTACTCGTAAGCAGGTTGAAGAATTACACGAAGCTCTAAATAGTGAAAAAATTAAGAGCACAATTTATCATGCTGGTTTAACGAATAAAGAGAGAATAGAGGCGCAAAATGATTTCTTGTATGATCGTGTAGAGGTTGTCATTGCGACAAATGCATTTGGTATGGGTATTGATAAATCAAATGTACGTTATGTCATTCACTATAACATGCCTGGAGATTTGGAATCTTACTATCAGGAAGCTGGACGTGCGGGACGTGATGGTTTAAAAAGTGAATGCATCCTTTTGTTTAGTGAACGAGATAAGGGATTACATGAGTATTTTATTACTGTATCCCAAGCTGATGATGACTATAAAGATAAAATGGGCGAAAAATTAACAAAAATGATTCAATATACCAAAACGAAAAAGTGCTTAGAAGCGACAATTGTTCATTATTTTGAACCCAATGAAAATCTAGAGGAATGCAATCAATGTAGTAATTGTATACAGGAAAATAAAACGTATGATATGACACGTGAAGCTAAAATGATTATTAGCTGTATTGCTCGAATGAAGCAACAGGAAAGTTATAGTGTTATTATACAAGTTTTACGTGGAGAAGTGACAGATTATATAAAACACCATCATTATAATGAATTAACGACACATGGATTGATGAAAAATTACACAACATCTGAGTTATCACACTTAATTGATGAGTTACGTTTCAAAGGATATTTAAATGAAAATGATGAAATTCTTATGTGTGATACATCCGTGAAGCAATTACTAAATAATCATACCAAGGTTTATACCACTCCGTTTAAACAAAAAACTAAAGAGAAGGTATTTATCAACACTGTTGAAGGTGTGGATAGAGCGTTATATCGTGAGCTTGTTGATGTACGTAAACAGCTAAGTGATACACTTGGAATAGCACCTGTAAGTATATTTTCTGATTACACACTCGAAGAATTTGCTAAGCGTAAACCTGAATCGAAACAAGAAATGATTGCTATTGATGGTGTAGGAAGTTATAAATTAAAGCATTATTGTCCTAAGTTTATCGAAACCATACAAAGCTATAAAACTAGTATATAAATGATTAAACGACGAAATCTCCTATCTTTTGATTTCGTCGTTTTTTAATTATATGAAGTTAGATATTAAGTATTAATAATACTTTTTGTTAATTTGGATTTTTGAAATATAATAAATGTTAATTTTCAATTAAAAATGATTTAATAGGGAATATAGATTAAAATGGTCTACTATTTTGTAGAGGGAATGAAGGTGAAAAAGTGATTAAATTTAAAAATGTCACAAAGCGATATGGTAATAATATTGCTGTAGATAATGTAAGTTTTAATATTAAAGAGGGAGAATTTTTTGTGTTAATTGGTCCTTCAGGTTGTGGTAAGACAACAACACTTAAAATGATCAATCGTTTAATTCCTTTAAGCGAAGGTTACATATATTTTAAAGATAAACCAATTAGTGATTATCCAGTTTACGAAATGCGTTGGGATATTGGATATGTACTACAACAAATTGCATTATTTCCTCATATGACCATCAAAGAAAACATTGCACAAGTACCCCAAATGAAAAAGTGGAAAGATAACGATATTAATTTACGTGTGGATGAATTATTGACTATGGTAGGTTTAAACCCTGAGCAATTTAAAAATAGAAAACCTGATGAACTATCGGGTGGACAACGACAAAGGGTTGGTGTAGTGCGAGCATTAGCTGCAGATCCTCCCGTTATTATCATGGATGAGCCTTTTAGTGCTCTTGACCCAATTAGCAGAGAGAAGTTGCAGGACGATTTAATTGACTTACAAACGCAAATTAAGAAAACAATAGTTTTTGTAACGCATGATATCCAAGAAGCGATGAAACTAGGTGACAGAATTTGTTTACTTAATGAAGGCCATGTTGAACAAATTGATACACCTGAAGGTTTTAGAACGCGACCTAAAAGTGATTTTGTAAAGCAATTCATGGGTAGTCATTTGGATACAACGCATAATATTGTGAATCAAGTGAAGATTAAAGATTTAGGAATTAATCGACCTGTAGATGACAACACAAATGTTATTCATTATCCTGAAGTAGATGCTGAATTGTACTTAAATAATATTTATGAAGATTTGTCTCATTATGATGCAGTTGTGGTCAACGATAAAGAACAACATCGTCGATATTTGTTAAATAGAGAAGATGTGTTTACTTATTTATCTCTCAATAAGGAGGATGCGACACATGAATGAGTTCTTTGCGACATTAAGTGATAGAAAAGGACAGCTATTTTCTACTATAATTGAACACATTCAACTTTCTTTTATAGCCCTTTTCATTGCAACTCTTATAGCAGTACCACTTGCAATTTTGCTTACTAAAACGAAAAAACTTTCAGAAATCGTCATGAATATTGCAGCTGTTCTACAAACAATTCCATCACTGGCACTACTTGGTTTGATGATACCAATTTTCGGAATTGGGAGACTTCCGGCAATTATCGCCTTAGTTGTATATGCGTTACTTCCTATTCTACGTAATACATACACAGGTATTAAGGAGGTCGATCCCTCTCTTATTGAAGCGGCTAAAGGTATTGGGATGAAACCACTTAGAAGATTGACCAAAGTCGAACTCCCTATTGCAATGCCTGTCATCATGGCAGGAATACGCACAGCTATGGTATTAATCATTGGTACTGCTACACTCGCAGCTTTAATAGGCGCTGGTGGTCTAGGAGATTTAATATTATTAGGCATAGATCGTAACAATAGTGCACTCATTTTAATAGGTGCTATTCCAGCTGCATTTCTAGCTATTATTTTTGACTTTATTTTAAGATACATGGAACGTTTATCATATAAAAAATTGCTCATTTCTTTAGGGACAATTGTAATTGTGATTATCATAGCTATTGCTATACCTATGGCAGCTCAAAAAGGTGATAAAATCACATTAGCAGGTAAGCTGGGATCAGAACCGTCAATTATTACTAATATGTATAAAATACTTATCGAAGAAGACACAGATGATACTGTAGAAGTCAAAGATGGCATGGGTAAAACATCATTCTTATTTAATGCGCTTAAGTCAGATGAAATTGATGGTTATTTAGAATTTACAGGTACCGTATTAGGTGAATTAACGAAAGAAGATTTAAAGTCTAAAAAAGAGAAAGACGTATATCAACAAGCAAAGTCTAGTTTAGAAAAAAAATATCATATGACAATGCTTAAACCGATGAAATATAATAATACGTATGCATTAGCTGTAAAACGAGACTTTGCGGAAAAACATCAAATTAAAACAATAGGTGATTTACGCAAGGTGGAAGATAAACTTAAACCAGGTTTTACATTGGAATTTAATGATAGACCAGATGGATACAAAGCTGTTAAAAAAACGTACCATCTTAATCTTTCTAATGTTAAAACTATGGAACCTAAATTACGTTATACTGCAGTTAAAAAGGGAGATATTAATCTCATAGACGCATATTCTACTGATGCTGAATTAAAACAATATAACATGGTAGTATTAAAAGATGATCAACATGTATTTCCTCCATACCAAGGAGCACCGCTATTTAAAGAAAAATATTTAAATGACCATCCTGAAGTTAAAAAACCACTCAATAAATTGGAGAATAGAATCACAGATGAAGAAATGCAAGAAATGAATTATAAGGTAACAGTGAAGAAAGAGGATCCTTATAAAGTAGCAAGAGAATACTTAGAAAAAGAAAAATTAATAAAATAAAATTGTGCGTTTCTAGATTGATTTGATAGCTATTCGATGTACCATTTAAACATCGAATAGCTATTTATAATTTAACTATTTCAACCGATATAGCGAATTTAAAATGTAATCTTAGAAGTGTGATTGATTTTAAGGTATGAGTTTGTTTATAATAGGTACTAAGTTTTTTAAAATTTCAGTCAATTTAAGGTGTGATCTATGTATGAAGAAACAATTAGACCAATTAACAGCATATACGCCAGGGCTTTCTCCAGAATCTTTAAAAAAACAGTATGATATTAAAGGTGAATTACATAAACTTGCTTCAAATGAAAATGTATATGGTCCAAGTCCAAAAGTTAAAACGGCTATTCAATCTCATTTAGATGAATTATATTATTATCCGGAATCTGGATCGCCAAAATTAAGGGAAGCAATAAGTCAACAACTTAATGTTGATGCATCTCGTATTTTATTTGGTGCGGGTTTAGATGAGGTCATTCTAATGATATCAAGAGCCGTATTATCACCAGGAGATAAGATTATCACTAGTGAATCTACTTTCGGACAATATTATCATAATGCAATTGTGGAATCTGCTGATGTTATCCAAGTGCCTCTCAAAGATGGTGGATTTGATTTAGATGGTATATTACAACAGATTGATAATAAAACGTCTTTAATTTGGTTATGCAATCCTAACAATCCAACTGGGACTTACTTTTCGCACGATGAATTATTTAACTTCTTAAAACGTGTCCCAAGTGATATTCCTGTATTAATTGACGAAGCATATGTAGAATTTGTTACTGCTGATGATTTTCCTGATACGCTAAAGTTACAGGAGGATTTTGACAATGCCTTTTTATTACGTACTTTTTCTAAGGCATATGGATTAGCTGGATTAAGAGTAGGATATGTTATAGCTTCTGAAGACGCCATTGAAAAGTGGAATATTATTCGTCCACCATTTAATGTTACTAGAATTTCAGAATATGCAGCAATCGCTGCCTTAGAAGATCAAGAGTATTTGAAAGAAGTGACACAAAAAAATAGTTTTGAACGAGATAGATTTTATCAAATTCCTCAAAGTCAGTATTTTTTACCAAGTCAAGCTAATTTTGTCTTTGTTAAAATTTCAAGAAGTCAAGCACTTTATGATGCATTGTTAAACGTAGGATGTATTACACGTTTATTCCCTAACGGTGTTAGAATTACTATTGGTTTACCAGAACAAAATGATAAGATGATTGAAGTTTTAAAACATTTTGAGTATTAAACTAACACTCTTTGATAGCTTCTGATTTAAAAAGATGTGATATCGCACTTAAATAGATTAAACAGAAGGAAAAAATTTTGCTATACTAAACACGTATATCAAGAACAGGGAGTGTAAGCGCATGACGCGAGAGAGAATCGCCATTGATATGGATGAAGTGCTTGCTGATACATTGGGTGCTGTTGTTAAAGCGGTCAATGAACGAGCGGATTTAAATATCAAAATGGAATCATTAAACGGTAAAAAATTAAAACATATGATACCCGAACATGAGGGGTTAGTCATGGATATTTTAAAAGAACCTGGATTCTTTAGAAATTTAGATGTAATGCCGCATGCTCAAGAAGTTGTAAAACAACTCAATGAGCATTACGACATATACATAGCCACAGCAGCGATGGATGTACCAACCTCTTTTCATGACAAATATGAATGGTTATTAGAATTCTTTCCTTTTTTAGATCCACAACATTTTGTATTTTGTGGTAGAAAGAATATTATTCTTGCAGATTATCTTATTGATGATAATCCAAAGCAATTGGAAATTTTTGAAGGGAAATCAATTATGTTTACTGCTTCTCATAATGTTAATGAACATAGATTTGAACGCGTAAGTGGTTGGAGAGATGTAAAGAATTATTTTAATTCAATTGAAAAATAGAGAAGATAAAAGTCATAGGTCACTTTATTTGATGGCCTATGACTTTTTTGTTAAACATTTTTGAAGTTATCTTTCATAATCATATGCTCTTTCGATAATGCCTTTAAGCTCACTAATTAGCGGTTCTTTTGGATTAGCAGTTGTACATTGATCTTCAAATGCTAATTCAGCCATTCTGTCTATAGTAGAATGAAGAAGCTTTTCTGTTACGCCTTGCGATTTTAAATTCATGTCAATACCAATTGAACATCCTAAATCATACACCGCATTAGCTAGAGCATCCACTAATTCTTCAGTTGTATTACCTTTGAGTCCTAAAAATTTTGCAATGTCAGCATAGTCTGTATCTGCTCTAAAGAAATCATATTTAGGAAACAGTGTATGTTTTTGTGGATCTTTGGCATTATAACGAATGACATGTGGTAATAAAATAGCATTTGTTCTACCGTGGGGAATACCGTATTCACCACCAATTTTATGTGCGATAGAATGAGAAATTCCTAAAAAAGCATTTGCAAACGCCATACCGGCCATTGTTGAAGCGTTATGCATTTTTTCTCGTGAGTGTTTGTCATTTTCTTGAACTGATGATTTGAGATAGTCAAAAGTTAACTTTATTGCTTGTAAGCTTAAGCCCCTTGTATAATCTGAAGCCATGACAGAGACGTAAGATTCAATGGCATGTGTCAAAACATCCATTCCTGTATCTGCGGCAACATCTTTAGGTACACTTAATACGAATTGTGGATCGACGATAGCAATATCGGGAGTTAACGCATAATCTGCTAGTGGATATTTAACGTGCGTCTCGCTATCAGTAATTACTGCAAAAGGTGTCACTTCAGAACCAGTTCCTGATGTCGTTGGTATACATATAAATTTTGCGTTTTTAGGTTTGCTAATTTTATAAGTACGTTTACGAATATCTAAGAACTTTTGTTTTGCTCCAAAAAATGAAGTTTCTGGATGCTCAAAGAACATCCATATTGCTTTGGCTGCATCCATTGCCGAACCACCACCGAGTGCAATAATAGTATCAGGTTGGAAATTCATAAACATTTCTAATCCCTTATAGACTGTATGAGTTGATGGATTAGGTTCAACTTCGTTAAACACTTTAATTTGAGGTTGGTTTTCTCGGCGTCTCAACACTTGTTCAACTATATCAGTATAACCAATATTAACCATCCCTGGATCACAAACTATCATTGCACGTTCAACATTATCCATCTCTGTCAAATACATAACTGAATTTTCTTCAAAATAAACTTTAGGCGGGAGTTTAAACCATTGCATATTATTACGACGTTTTGCTATCGTTTTAATATTTAATAAGTCTACTGCGCTTACATTATGAGAAATAGAATTTCTACCATATGAACCACAACCTAACGTAAGAGAAGGAATGAGTTCATTATACATATTTCCAATTCCTCCAACAGCAGAAGGTGTATTTACCAATACACGGCAAGCTTTCATTTTTAGACCGAATTTTTGTTGTAATTGACTATCCTCGGTGTGAATTACAGCAGTGTGACCTAAACCACCAAATTTTAATGTGTCTTCACAAATTTGTAGTGCATGTCTTGTTGATTTTGCAGTTACCATTGCGAGTAAAGGTGATAATTTTTCACGTGATAAAGGATAATCTTTTCCAATTCCATCAATTTCTGCGACTAATAATTTTGTTTTTTCTGGAACACTAATTCCTGACAATTTCGCTATATTTACAGCAGATTTACCAACTATGTCAGGTTTGACTGCAGTTTTATCTTCATTCATGATGGCATCTTCTAATTGTTGTAGTTCATTTTTATTAACAAAATATGTGTGGTGTAATTTGAATTCTTTAACGACGTCAGAGTATACTTCTTTATCAACAACCATGACTTGTTCAGAAGCACAAATCATACCATTATCAAAAGTTTTAGAACCAATGATATCATTAACAGCACGTTTGATATGTGCAGTTTTTTCAATATAAGTAGGAACATTACCTGGACCGACTCCTAATGCAGGTTTACCTGTCGAATATGCGGACTTTACCATTCCAGAGCCTCCAGTCGCTAGAACTAAAGCAATGTCTTTATGATTCATTAATTGTTTAGTTGCTTCAATTGATGGTATTTCTATCCATTGAATACAATCTTTAGGAGCACCTGCTTTTATTGCTGCTTCCAAAATGACTTTAGCAGCATGTTTTGATGATTGTTGTGCACTTGGATGAAATGCGAAAATAATTGGATTACCTGTTTTAATAGCAATCATTGCTTTGAAAATAGTTGTAGATGTAGGGTTGGTCGTTGGTGTCACTCCACAAATAACGCCTATAGGTTCAGCTACATACGTTAATCCTTTTTGTTTATCTTCACCTATGATACCTACTGTTTTATTGTCTTTGATTGAATTCCATATGTACTCTGAGGCATATAAATTTTTGATAGCTTTGTCTTCATAAATACCTCTACCTGTTTCGTCGTAAGCGAGTTTAGCTAAATGCATATGCTGATCAACAGCAGCCATGCTCATCTGATGTACAATGTCATTAATCTCTTGTTGAGATTTTTTAGATAATTCTTTTAGAGCTTCTTGTCCTTTTTCTGCTAATGAATCAATCATTTGTGTGACTTCATCTTTGTTTGATTCATATGTATTTTTTTTAGTTACAGATAACATATACAACCACTCCTTAGATATTGTGAAATAATTCACAAACATTATAGTACACCTTTTTTCAAATTAAAAGAAAATACAGACTATTAAAGAGTCAATTGTGATGTTTATATGAACACGTTGTTAATCTGTATATTTAGTCGGGATTAATGTGTAAGACTTGATATAAAGGGAACAAAACGTATTTGGTAATTAAAAAAATCTATTTTTAAAAGAAGTAAATTTTAAAAAATTTATTGTAAGTATTCATACTAAAAATTATGAGGGGTGTTGTAATGAAATTATCGTCTCACACGACTAACGATGTTATCAATTTATAAAATAAAAAACTGAGACAATCATTTATGTCTCAGTAGCTCATGCTTTAAAAATAAATTGATAAAGAATAAGTGAAATTTACATTAATTATTTTGTTCAGTTGCAGTAAGAAGTTGTATCGCTTTGGGTAATACTTGAATCTCAATTGGTGTTTCTAAATTAATTTCGCCATCAATATCCACTTTCATACTAGGGTTTGTTGAGAGTGTGATGTGCTTACCAGATATGTGATCAATACCTTGTGTGATTTCATTCCAATTCATACTATCACGTTTTTTTAATATATCATTCAATATATTTAGTGTTTGATCATTAAATACAAATGTGTTTGCTCTTCCATCTTGTGGTGATAAGTCGGTTAGCGGAATTTGTCCACCACCTATATTGGGACCGTTTGCTATTAACATCATCGAAGTATTTCCTTCTTTTGTTTCACCATCAACAGTCAATGAGAAATCAAACTTAACAGGATTTAATAATGTTTTAACAGTTGATCCAATATAGCTGAATTTACCGAATATATCTTTAGAACCATCTTGAACATTCTCTGCATTTTGTACTATTAAGCCTAGTCCAACGAAATTAAGTACATATAAATCGTTCACTTTTAACACATCATATGATTCAGCGTGCGATGTTAATAATTGCTCACTAGCTATTTTAAAATTAGGGTGCAGTTGAAGTGTTTTTGTAAAATCGTTAAAGGTACCACCTGGTATTACACCGATTGGTAAATCTAATTGATATTGCATAACGCCATTTACTAGTTCATTAAGTGTACCATCTCCACCTAAAATAAATAAAACGTCTACATCAGAACTGTAATTTTCATTTTTAATAGCTTTACAATATTTAATAATATCGCCTTTATTTTCACTGAGTTGAAGAGAAAGGTGTTTACACATTGAACTAAGAGATTTTGCAACTTCTCCTATGCCATTATGTATATCTTTCAAACCGCTATGTTCATGATAGAAAAGAACACCATGGTTATACGGTTGTTTCATAAATATATACCTACTTTCGATAAATAGTCTATGTAATTAGATTGTTTGAATATCCACTTATGTTTGATTTACATTATAAATTAAAATTTATGTTATTGAAACTTAAGTGTTCTATAGAGATAGATGTTCAAAATAAAATAGCATAAAATTAAGAATAAGAATATAAGGTTGGCAAAAAATTTGTGTAGGCATATAACACTATTTTTAATTTCATTTTGGGATGATATAATGTTGCGCCACGATGATGTCTGAATTCAGTATCGGGAATTGTTTCAACAATATCATTGTGGGGATAAGGACTGAAGTTTCAATCTGGTAGAGTGAGTTAAGCCTCTTTATACATAAGACACCTCGTTAATTTAGT
>NZ_KV838758.1:24073-48050 GCF_001838765.1 Staphylococcus sp. HMSC34G04 | reverse complement strand
TTTATTAAATTATACGAAAGGGCCTTATTTTTAAAGTATTTCGATGTAAAATTACATATAAACGCAAAGTATTTTGGCGAGACTCTTGAGAGAACAGGACAAGCTGAAGACTACAGGATGAAGTTGTCTTCTAAGAAAGCCAGCCAACAATACGAAGTATTATAAATAAAAAGCCAGTAAATGAATTTATAAAAACTCATTTACTGGCTATTTTTCTAGGAATTACATTCTATCTCATTTTAGTCAAATGATTAGCGAATACCTTTCATTGCTTTAGAAATCTTAGGAATAAACGCTAATATAATTAACGTAATCACGGTTGCAACAACACCTAAGAAGATAAAGTAATTGGTTTGACCAAGTGGTTTAATTAATTTAACTAATGTCCCGTTAATGGCCTGAGCTGAAGCGTTAGTTAATAGCCAAAGACTCATCATTTGTGCGTTAAATGCCTTAGGTGCTAATTTAACTGCTGCACTACTACCAGTTGGAGAGAGACAAAGCTCACCAATAACACAGATAACATATGAAAGAATAACCCAGTTAACTGAGAATTGTGTATCCCCGTAGATATAACCGATTGCTCCCATCAGTATGTAAGATGCGCCTGCTAAAATAGTACCAATTGCAAACTTAATAGGTAGGCTAGGTTGTTTTTTTCCTAGCTTTTGCCATAAAAGAGTAACAACGGGTGCAAATAATAAAATAAATAATGGGTTAATAGTTTGGAAAATAGCTTCACCAAAATGTGTTTTCCAACCAAATAAATTTAATTTCATATCAGAGTTTTCAATACCATAGATATTTAATACATTAGATCCCTGTTCTTGAATTGACCAAAATAACATACCTAAAATGAATAATGGAATAAATGCTTTTACTCTTGATCTTTCAGTATCAGTAACTTCTTTACTTCTAATCATTGTTGTAAAGTAAATGATTGGTAAAGCAATACCTAAAATTAAAACAGTATTACTGATTAGATTAAATGATAGCGTATGTGTAAAGTAAGCAATCATAAGGATTAATACTATTGCTATAACAACGATTACGATGATTGTTCCATACTTTTTCTTTTCAGAAGAAGATAATGGGTTCGTCGGTTTCATACCGATACTACCTAAAGTTTTACGGTTGAATAATAAGTACCAAACTAATCCAAGAGCCATTCCTATTGCTGCAATCAAGAAGCCACCATGGAAATTTCTAATATCGATATAGTGTTGTAAAATAATTGGTGAAACGAGTGCACCCATGTTCACTGACATATAGAAGATAACAAATCCAGCATCCATGCGTACGTCGTTTTCGGGATAGAGTCTACCAACAATATTTGAAATGTTTGGTTTCATTAAACCTGATCCTACAATAATAAAGAACATAGAAGTGAATAAACCAACCATTGCAAAAGGAAGGCTTAAACATATGTGACCTATAATAATTAATATAGCTCCGATTAGTGTGGCACCTCGGGTACCTGTAATTCTATCAGCTATCCAGCCACCTGGAATTGAAGACATATAAATTAATGATCCATATACAGACATGATAGACATGGCTGTTGTTTTGTCCATTCCAAGTCCGTTTTCCTGGAGTGCAAAATACATATAAAAAATAAGCATTGCTCTCATTCCGTAATAGCTGAATCTCTCCCAAAATTCTACGAAAAAGAGAACGCCTAATCCTTTTGGATGTCCGAAGAATCCATGTTGCGGTATTTCTTGAACTGCTTGTTCATGGGACTTATTTGAAGTCATAAATCATCCCAACCTTTCTTGCCCAAATCATCTTATTAAATTGTTTTAAGGTGATTTTACTATTGTGATAAAAAAATTTCAATAATTTTCAAAAAATTTAAAAAAGAAAATTCTATCAATTGATATAATTTGTAACATTTAATCCGATGATATAATTTCAATGATTTTATTACTATATTTATTCAATGACGCGCTATATATAAAATACGCTTTAATGCAGTAAAGTGCAACAAAAATCTCTACCATCAAATATAACAGTAGAGATTTTTATGAAATACATATTAACGATTATCTATTTTTTCTGGATACATGTCATGATTCATTAATCGATGTTCAGCTATTTTTTCATATTTTGTATTAGGACGACCATAATTCGTGTAAGGATCTATGGAAATGCCACCTCTTGGAGTAAATTTACCCCAAACTTCAATATAGTGTGGGTCCATTAAATTAATTAAATCATTCATAATAATATTCATACAATCTTCGTGAAAATCTCCGTGGTTTCTAAAACTAAATAAATATAACTTTAATGATTTAGATTCCACCATCTTGATATTAGGGATATACGAAATATAAATTGTCGCAAAATCTGGTTGACCCGTAATAGGGCATAGTGATGTGAATTCTGGACAATTAAACTTAACAAAATAATCACGACCTTGATGCTTATTATCAAAAGTTTCTAAAACTTCCGGTCTATAATCAAATTCATAAGTGTTATTTTGATTGCCTAATAAAGTAATATCTTTTAATTCATCTTTTTGACGTCCTTGTGTCAATTTTCTAGCTCCTTTAATTATTTTGATTTATAGTTGTTTCTCGTCTTGCTTTATCAAACATATAGTAACTTGCTCCGATAATGACAATATATCCTACTGTTGCAAGCATATCAGGTGATTCTCCAAATAGAATAAATCCAAATAATGCAGTAAATATTATAGATGCATATGTGAAGATGGAGATATCTTTTGCTGGAGCAAAACTATAAGCTAATGTTATACCAATTTGTCCTACAGCTGCTGATAATCCAGCGCCGAGTAAGAAAAGAATTTGAATTGTTGTCATAGGTGTATAAGTAAATATTGAAAAAGGTATAAGCACTACAACTGAGAATAATGAAAAATAAAACACTATCGTATAAGGTTTTTCACGAGTGCTGAGTGCTCTAACACATGTGTAGGCAGATGCTGCAAAAATACCTGATAGTAATCCTGCTATTGAAGGAATAACTGATGATGAAAATTCTGGTTTAACAATTAAAAGCATCCCTAGTATTGCAATAATCATCGCCGTAATTTGATATTTTCGTACCTTTTCATGTAAAAAAATTAAACTAAGAACAATTGTCCAAAAAGGATTTAATTTCATTAATGTATCAGCATCGCTTAATACCATGTGATCAATTGCATAGATATTAAGTAAGACACCGATTAACCCAAGTGTTGAACGTGAGATGAGTAGAGGTTGACTACTTAATTTCCCAAACATAGGTTGTCTATACTTATAAATAAAAAATAATGGTATAAACATGGCTACAAAATTTCTAGCTAGAGATTTTTGAAAGACTGGTAAATCACCGGCCAATCTAAAAAAGACTGACATAAAACTAAAACCCACAGCTGAAATCAATATAGCAATAATACCTTTAACTTTCGGATTCAATATCATCGCCTCAATATTATATGATTAACGACATTATATTAGCATATAAACTCTAACTATGCATAAGTTCTTGATAATTCAATGGAAACGAGCTATAATAAAAGCGAACAAACGTTCGTATTCGAAGTCTTTATAACTGTTGTGCAATTTAATAAAAAGCTAGAATCATGTTTTTAAAAATGTAATTTATATCTGTTATTGTAGAAATTTACGTAACTATTCATTTAACTCTATATGTCTAATTTCAATAGAAAAGCAAGTAAAGACACTCAAAAAAATTTTTTTATTTTAAAATAATGACACTAAACTCGTAGTGATGCACTTTCCAAATGATAAGTTATTTCTGCCATCAATTTTTAACTTTCATTAGTGATATGAGTTATGTATAATGAAACACAGAATATAGTATTGAATCAAAAATACAAACACTATATATAGTGTTTGACTGAGAATATAACGTTGTAGCATTTAATCATTTTAATGCAATTTGACACTACTTTTATCTCGAAAATATTGCAATTATAGTAAAAACCTACTAAAAAGATAATTTATCATGTAGTGTAAATTTAAGTTTTAACCACTATATATTGTGGTTATTTATATATTTTAAAGGCTATTTACAGATTGAAAAATTTTTACGTAAAAGTAACTATTTTCAACTGTTTTTATAAGTAGATGATTTAAATTATATTATAGATATTTGATCATTTCTAATCTACTTTTAGCAGAATCAAAGGTTGACGAAAGAAGGTGATCCAATGAAAGTAGTATATTATTCATTTTCTGGTAATGTTAGACGATTTATTAGTCGTGCTGGTATTAAAGATACATTTGAAATTACTCAAGATAATTGTAACGAATCAGTTAATGAACCTTACATTTTAGTTACTGGCACTATTGGATTTGGAGAGGTGCCGCAGCCGGTTCAATCTTTTTTAAATGTAAATCATACTCAGTTACAAGCTGTTGCTGCGAGTGGAAATCGAAATTGGGGACAAAATTTCGCTAAAGCTGGCCATACAATTTCTGAGGAATATAAAGTTCCATTAATGATGAAGTTTGAAGTACAAGGGACAAATAAAGACATTATTGAATTTAAGGATAAGGTGGGCAATTTCAATGAAAACCATGGAAGAAAAGAAATACAATCATATTGAATTAAATAATGAAGTGACCAAGAGAAAAGACAATGGTTTCTTTAATTTAGAGAAAGATCAAGAAGCATTGAAGGTGTATCTTGAAGAAATCCATGATAAAATGATTTCCTTTGATGATGAAATCGAAAGACTTCATTATCTTGTTGACAATAATTTTTATTTTAATGTTTTCGAAAAATATAGCGAAGCAGAATTAAGTGAAATTACTGAATACGCAAAATCAATTCACTTCCAATTTGCTAGTTATATGTCGGCAAGTAAGTTTTATAAAGATTATGCTTTAAAAACGAATGATAAAACTAAGTTCCTTGAGGATTATAATCAGCACGTCGCAATCGTTGCACTTTATTTAGCGAATGGTAATGTTAAACAAGCTAAACAATTTATTTCTGCAATGGTGGAACAACGCTATCAACCGGCGACACCAACATTCTTGAATGCAGGTAGAGCAAGACGTGGAGAACTTGTTTCATGTTTCTTATTAGAAGTAGACGATAGCTTAAATTCTATCAATTTCATTGATTCAACTGCAAAACAACTTAGTAAAATTGGTGGTGGTGTGGCCATTAATTTATCTAAACTTCGTGCACGTGGAGAAGCAATTAAAGGAATTAAAGGTGTAGCTAAAGGTGTTTTACCTGTTGCTAAGGCACTTGAAGGTGGATTTAGTTATGCAGATCAATTAGGACAACGTCCTGGCGCTGGGGCAGTGTACTTAAATATTTTCCATTACGATGTTGAAGAGTTTTTAGATACTAAGAAAGTGAATGCTGATGAAGATTTACGTTTATCTACAATTTCGACTGGTCTTATTGTGCCTTCTAAATTCTTTGATTTGGCAAAAGAGGGTAAAGATTTCTATATGTTTGCACCTCATACAGTTAAACAAGAATACGGTGTGACTTTAGATGATATTGATTTAGAAAAATATTACGATGATATGGTTGCAAACCCTAATATCGAGAAAAAGAAAAAAGACGCGCGTGAAATGTTAAATATGATTGCTCAAACACAATTACAATCTGGTTATCCATATCTTATGTTTAAAGATAATGCAAACAAAGTACATGCAAATTCAAATATTGGGCAAATTAAAATGAGTAATTTATGTACTGAAATTTTCCAATTACAAGAGACATCAGTAATCAACGACTATGGAACTGAAGATGAAATTAAAAGAGATATTTCATGTAACTTAGGTTCGTTGAATATCGTGAATGTTATGGAATCAGGTAAATTCAGAGATTCTGTGTTCACAGGTATGGATGCTCTTACAGTTGTAAGTGATGAAGCAAATATTCAAAATGCACCAGGCGTAAAAAAAGCGAATAGTGAACTACATTCTGTTGGATTAGGAGTAATGAACTTACATGGTTATCTAGCTAAAAATAAAATTGGCTATGAATCTGAAGAAGCAAAAGACTTTGCTAATATATTCTTTATGATTATGAACTATTATTCCATCGAACGTTCAATGGAAATTGCGAAAGAGCGTGGAGAAAAGTATCAAGACTTTGAACAATCAGACTATGCAAATGGTAAATATTTTGAATTTTATACATCTCAAGAATTTGAACCAAAATTTGAAAAGGTTCGTCAACTTTTTGATGGTATCGATATACCTACTTCAAATGATTGGAAAGAATTGCAAAATAAAGTAGAACAATATGGACTTTATCACGCTTATAGATTAGCTATAGCTCCGACTCAAAGTATTTCTTATGTTCAAAATGCGACAAGTTCTGTTATGCCTATTGTTGACCAAATTGAACGTCGTACGTATGGAAATGCGGAAACATTTTATCCAATGCCATTTTTATCACCAGAAACAATGTGGTATTACAAATCAGCATTTAATACTGATCAAATGAAACTTATTGATCTAGTAGCTACAATTCAAACTCACGTCGACCAAGGTATTTCAACGATACTTTACGTTAATTCAGAAATTTCAACACGTGAGCTTTCAAGATTATATGTCTATGCACACCATAAAGGGCTTAAATCTTTATACTATACACGTAATAAATTATTAAGTGTGGAAGAATGTACAAGTTGTGCAATTTAATTAATTAAGTTGTAAATATTTTAGGGTAGAGTGATGAATCGATGTATTTCTTTAAATTATAGATTTACATTGGTTCAAAACTCTTTATTTTATACATAAATATGACAGGAGGATTTTAATGAAGGCGGTAAATTGGAACACCCAAGAAGATATGACTAATATGTTCTGGCGGCAAAATATCTCACAAATGTGGGTGGAAACAGAATTTAAAGTATCAAAAGATATAGCAAGTTGGAAAACATTAACAGATTCAGAGAAAAATACTTTTAAAAAAGCGCTTGCAGGTTTAACAGGTTTAGATACACATCAAGCTGATGATGGTATGCCATTAATCATGCTTCATACTACTGATTTAAGAAAGAAAGCTGTTTATTCATTTATGGCTATGATGGAACAAATCCATGCGAAAAGTTATTCTCATATCTTCACTACATTATTACCATCTAGCGAAACCAATTATTTATTGGATACTTGGGTTATTGAGGAGCCACATTTAAAATATAAATCAGATAAAATTGTAGAAAATTACCACAAACTTTGGGGTAAAGAAGCATCGATTTATGATCAATATATTGCTCGTGTTTCTAGTGTGTTCTTAGAAACATTTCTATTCTATTCTGGCTTCTATTATCCATTATATCTCGCAGGACAAGGAAAAATGACTACGTCAGGTGAAATTATACGTAAGATACTTTTAGATGAATCTATACATGGCGTGTTCACAGGTTTAGATGCACAAAGTCTGCGTAATGAGTTATCTGAAAGTGAGAAACAAAAAGCTGATCAAGAAATGTATAAATTATTAAATGAACTTTATGATAATGAAGTTTCATATACACATTTATTATATGATGATATTGGCCTTGCTGATGATGTATTAAATTATGTTCGATATAATGGAAATAAAGCATTATCGAATTTAGGTTTTGAACCATATTTCGAAGAAAGAGAGTTTAATCCTATTATTGAAAATGCCTTAGATACATCTACAAAGAATCACGATTTCTTCTCTGTTAAAGGTGATGGCTATACATTGGCTTTAAATGTTGAGCCTCTTCGTGATGAAGACTTTGTTTTTGATAATTAGTATAGTACTTTTAAAGAGATTCCTATTAAAATTAGTAGGAATCTCTTTTTTTATGAAAGTTGGTATTATAAAATATTCTGATGAATTATTACTGCTGGATAAAACATTTATAAAATTTCTAAAAAAATATGAAAAACTATTGAAAAAAGAAAATAGAGTCTATAATATTGATGTTAATGATAATCATTATCATTGACATCAATATTACTTTCGTATATTGACCTAATACATCTTTAATATTTAGCAAGGAGAATAACTAATGAAATTTATTTTTAAAGGTTATACCTTATTTATTTTATTAGTGATTTTAACTATTGTCTCTTTATTTATAGGGGTGAGTCAGCTCTCTCTAATAGATATTTTCCATTTAAGTGATGAACAAATGAACATTTTGTATTCGAGCCGAATTCCCAGAACAGTTAGCATTCTACTTTCAGGTAGTTCACTAGCTTTATCAGGATTAATTATGCAACAGATGATGCAAAATAAATTTGTAAGCCCAACGACTGCTGGTACTATGGAGTGGGCAAAATTAGGTATTTTATTGTCATTGTTGTTCTTTCCTAATGGTCACATTTTAATCAAATTATTATTTGCTGTTGTCCTAAGTATTGTTGGAACGTTTCTATTTGTTCAATTAATTAATCTTATCCGTGCAAAAGATGTAATCTTTGTTCCACTTTTAGGCATTATGATTGGTGGCATTTTATCCAGTTTTACTACATTTGTAGCACTGAGAACCAATGCTTTACAAAGTATTGGAAACTGGTTAACTGGTAACTTTGCAGTTATAACGAGTGGTCGTTTTGAGGTGTTGTATCTTACAATACCATTACTTATTTTGGCATTTGTATTTGCAAATCATTTTACTATTGCAGGTATGGGAAAAGACTTTAGTCATAATTTAGGTGTAAGTTATGAAAAAATTATTAAAATAGCGTTATTCATAACAGCAACGCTAACAGCATTAGTTGTTGTTACTGTTGGAACATTACCATTTTTAGGTTTAATCGTACCGAATATCATATCTATCTATAGAGGCGATCATTTGAAAAATGCATTACCACACACGCTTATGCTCGGTGCAATTTTTGTTTTAATTGCTGATATTATTGGTAGAATAATTGTTTACCCTTACGAAATTAATATTGGATTGACGATAGGTGTATTTGGCACAATTATTTTCCTAATCTTGCTCATGAAAGGTAGGAAAAATTATGCAAATGAGCACTAGTAAAAAAATAAGTATACTGGTCGTTATAGCAATTTGTATGTCAATTTTTTATTTATTGGTAGGTTTAGATTTTGATATATTTGAATATCAATTCCAAAGCCGTTTCAAAAAATTTATTCTTATATTATTAGTAGGAGCAGCGATAGGAACGTCTGTAGTTATTTTCCAATCTATTACTACAAATAGATTATTAACTCCTTCTATTATGGGACTTGATTCTGTGTATTTATTTGTCAAAGTCTTACCTATTTTTATTTTAGGTGAACAAGCAACCGTGGTTACAAATATCTACCTTAATTTTTTAATCACTTTGATTGCAATGGTGTTTTTTTCATTGCTGCTATTTCAAGTTATATTTAAATTAGGTCACTTTTCAGTCTATTTCATATTACTAGTTGGTGTAATATTAGGAACTTTCTTCCGTAGTATTACAAGTTTTCTCCAACTTATAATGAATCCTGAATCTTTTTTAGCAGTTCAAAATGTTATGTTTGCTAGCTTTGAAGCATCAAATTCTAAATTAGTAACTGTTTCAGGCATATTATTAGTTATCTTAATAATTGTTACAATAATACTTCGACCATATTTAGATGTTCTTTTGTTAGGTAGAGCACAAGCAATTAATCTAGGTGTTTCTTATGAAAATATGACGCGCATGTTTCTTATTCTGGTTGCTCTACTCGTCTCGATATCTACTGCATTAATAGGTCCTGTAACATTTCTTGGCTTATTAACAGTCAACTTAGCACACGAATTTATGAAGACCTATGAACACAAATTTATTTTACCAGCAACAATATTATTCAGCTGGATTAGTTTATTTATAGCGCAATGGGTAGTTGAAAATCTATTCGAAGCAACAACTGAATTCAGTTTGATAGTAGATTTAGTTGGTGGAAGTTACTTCATATATTTGCTTGTCAAAAGGAGAAATGCAAATTGATTCAAATTCGAAATTTAGATAAAACGATAGACAATAAACCTATTTTAAAAGATATTAGCGTAGATATTAAAAAGGGAAAATTGACTTCACTCATAGGGCCTAACGGTGCTGGTAAGAGTACATTATTATCTGCTATCAGTCGCTTATTTAGTTATGAGAATGGTTCAATTTTGATTGAAGACAAAGAAATTTCAGAATATAAAACTGACGATTTAGCTAAAAAATTAAGTATTTTAAAACAATCTAATCACACTGATATGAACATAACTATCGAGCAACTAGTTAAATTTGGTCGTTTTCCATATTCAAAAGGTCGAATGAAGCAAGAAGACTATGACAAAGTGGAATATGCTCTTGATTTATTACAGCTTAATGAAATTAAGCATCGTAATATTAAAACACTATCTGGAGGTCAGCGACAACGTGCATATATTGCTATGACTATAGCACAAGATACTGATTATATATTATTAGACGAGCCTTTAAATAATTTAGATATGAAACATTCAGTACAGATTATGCAAACGTTACGAGATTTATGTCGTCAGTTAAATAAAACAATCATTATCGTATTACATGATATCAACTTTGCTTCTTGTTATTCAGACGACATCATTGCGCTTAAACAAGGTGAGCTAGTTAAAGCTGATGATAAAGATAATGTTATTCAGTCTGACATTTTAAAAAGTTTATATGAAATGGAAGTACGTATAGAAGAGATAAGGGGACAACGTATTTGTCTATATTATGATGAAACTACTTTTGACTCAGTTTAATAATTAAAATTGAGACTCATAGTAAAAGAGGTTATCCATACGAAAAAGAAATTATAAATTTGATTAGGGAGTTGCACATATGAAAAAAACAGTTTTATTTTTATTATTGTCTCTAGTTTTAGTTTTAACGGCTTGTAATAATAGTTCGAATAATAATTCAACTTCGAAAAAAAATAATAGTGATTCTAAAGAAACTGTAACAATCAAGAATAGTTTTGAAACAAGTGGTAAAGAAAATAATGGCAGTGATAAGAAAAAAATCTCTAATACTGTCAAGGTACCAAAGAATCCTAAAAATGCCGTTGTGTTAGATTATGGGGCACTTGATGTATTGAAAGAATTAGGTGTGGCTGATAAAGTAAAAGGCTTACCTAAAGGTGAAAATAACCAATCTTTACCTAATTTTTTAGATGAATTTAAAGAAGATAAGTATATTAATACTGGAAATTTAAAAGAAGTGAACTTTGATAAAGTTGCATCAGCTAAACCAGATGTGATTTTTATTTCAGGAAGAACAGCTAATCAGAAAAATTTAGATGAATTTAAAAAAGCTGCACCAAAAGCTAAAGTCGTATATGTAGGTACAAGTGATGACAACTTAATTAAAGATATGAAAAGAAATACAGAAAATTTAGGGAAAATCTACGATAAAGAAGATAAAGCTAAAAAAATTAATAAAGATTTAGATAGAAAAATATCTGATATGAAAGATAAAACTAAAGACTTTAATAAGAAAGTAATGTATTTATTGGTTAACGAAGGTGAACTATCAACGTTTGGACCAGGAGGAAGATTTGGTGATTTAGTGTTTGATACATTAGGATTTAAACCTGCAGACAAAAAGGTTAGCAAAAGCCCACATGGTCAAAATATAAATAATGAATATATTAACAAACAGAATCCAGATGTTATTTTAGCTATGGATCGTGGTTCAGTTGTAGGTGGCAAAGCAACAACAAATCAAGTTTTAAAAAATAAAGTTATAAAAAATGTAAAAGCAGTAAAAAGTAATCATATTTACGAATTAGATCCAAAACTATGGTATTTCTCTTCAGGGTCTTCAACGACAACTATCAAACAAATTGATGAATTAAATGAAGTAGTAGAGAAAGTTGAAAAATAATCTTATAATAAGAGAAAAACCAACCAAGGTATAAGAAGAAAACTTTAAATACATGAATAGAATGTTGAGATAAGAAGAGCTCCTAAAACGAATTTTTAAATAAAATTCACTTTAGGAGCTCAAATATTTCAAAAACTTTGTAACAAGTTATTTATACTTCAAAATATAAATGATAATGAAATTTACAACGACTGTTAAAATGCGCTTTACAACGAGGACACATTTCTACCATCATATAGTCACGGATACGCATCTCATGTTTACAAACACCACACATAATAGCTTTTACATCAAACTCATTTTCAGCCCATCTTTCAATTGTATGAGATACGTGTTCATTATGACATTTATAACACGGATAATATTTGTTGCAACATTTAAATTTAATGGCAATAACATCTAAAGATGAGTAATAATGTGTACATCGTGTTTCATTATCTATGAGTGATCCATAAACCTTTGCCAATGATGTGCCCTCCTTAAAGAATTAATCTGTAGGATGTTCACCTATAATACGTACCTCAGTATTCAATTCAACATCAAATTTTTCTTTAACTGTTTTTTGTACGTGATGTATAAGTGCTTCATAATCAGTTGCTGTTCCGTTGTCTACATTAACCATAAATCCAGCATGCTTAGTTGAAACTTCAACGCCACCAATTCGATAGCCCTGTAAATTTGAATCTTGAATGAGTTTACCTGCAAAATGACCCGGTGGTCTTTGGAAGACACTTCCGCAAGAAGGGAATTCAAGTGGTTGTTTAGATTCACGTCTTTCAGTAAGATCATCCATTTTAGCCTGAATTTCATCTAATTTACCTGGTTCTAAGGTGAAAGCAGCCTCTAATACAACTAAATGTTTTTGTTGTACCACACTATTTCTATAGTCTAATTCCAGTTCAGCTGTAGTGAGCTTTAATAAATCACCTTTTTCATTTACACATAATGCATAGTCAATACAGTCTTTAACTTCTCCACCATAAGCACCAGCATTCATGAATACAGCGCCACCAATTGACCCAGGGATACCGCATGCAAATTCTAAACCGGTTAATACATGGTCACGTGCAACATTTGAAACGTCAATAATTGCTGCGCCACTACCTGCTATAATTGCATCATCAGAGGTTTCAATATGATTGAGAGATAGTAAGCTGAGGACGATTCCTCGAATTCCACCTTCTCGAATGATGATGTTCGACCCATTTCCTAGATAAGTTACCGGTATACTGTTCTCATGGGCAAACTTTACGATGGCTTGGACTTCTTCATTTTTGGTAGGGGATAAATAAAAATCTGCCTTTCCTCCTGTTTCTGTATATGTATAACGCTTGAGAGGTTCATCCACTTTAATAATATCTTTAGGAAGAATTGACTCTAGTCCGCGTAAGATGTCATTTTTATTCAATGTTTTGAACATCCTTTCTCATCTTCTTAATATCAACATTATTATATCAATTATAAAAGTTATTTGCGAAATTTGGATATATGAATTGATTATAAATATAAAATGGTTATGTCGTACTTTATGAGTATTTACGATAACAAATTAGATTCCTTATACAATTTCTCAAACAAATTTTGTTTTTGAGACTCATATTCACGTATCTTTTTAGCATGTTGCACAATTTCATTTTTCTTACTTGCAAACCATTCTGCTATTGCTTTATCGTTATGTAATAAATGATTGACTGTTTGATATTGTTTAAAAAGAGGAGTTTTCATTTGAATAATATGTAATCTTACTTCTTGTTTTAATTCACTTAAATTATTAAAACGTGCCATGACAACTTTCTTCTTGTAAGAATGGTGCAAACGATAAAATCCAGCATAATTTAAGCGCTTTTCATCTAGTGAAGTAATATCGTGCAAGTTATTTACACCAACAAGTATATCTAAAATGGGTTCAGTTTGATAATTAAAATGACAGGTACCACCGATATGCTGAGTGTATTTAATAGGAGAATCTAAAATTGTAAACAATACGTCTTTCACTTTGTTATATTCATATGTAAATTGTTTCATAGATTCTTTTTTAATAAAAGGTTGAACATTAGCGTACATGAAATACTCCTCATTTATAAAAATAATATATACAATAAAGTCTGACATACTATAACACAATTCATTTTCATAATAAATACGTTTATGTATAATGTTTAGTGATAAGGAGTGCAAATATGAAAAAACTACTATTTATCATAACAGTTATCATTTTAACCATAGTTGTATCTGCTTGTGGAAATGAAACAAAAAGAGATATTAAACAATTTGAAAGTCAATATAAAGAAATTCATCAAAAACAACAAAGTGTAGAAAAAGTTATGGATAAAATACCATTAAAAGAGTTAGATAATTTAAGTAAAACTGATACCACTGATAAAAATAAAAAAGAATTTCGTGCACTTCAGCAGGATATTAATAACTATTTGATACCTGAGTTTAAAAAATATAAAAATTCAACTCAACATTTAACAGCAGATACTAATGAAGTTAAGCACTTGAAAGAGGATTATCTAAAAACTGTTGAAAATAAAGAGAAATCTATATATGATTTAAAAGAATTTGTAGATTTATGTAATCGCTCAATTAAAGATAATGAAGATATTTTGGATTATACTAAATTATTCGAGAAAAATAGAACTGAAGTGGAGTCTGACATTAATAAAGCACAAAATAAAGAAGATGCAAGTCAACTTAAATCAAAATTAGAAGAAAATAATCAACAATTAAAAGATACTGCTAAAAAATATTTAAATTCTTCAAATAATGATTCTGACTCAGCGAAAGAAGCAATCAAAGATCATATTTCACCACTTATTGACAAACAAATTACGGATATTAATAAAACAAATATTTCTGATAATCATGTTGATAATGCTAGAAAAAATGCAATTGAGATGTATTATAGTTTGCAAAATTATTATGATACGAGAGTAGATACGATTAAAACTAGCGAAAAATTAGCTCAAATTGATGTTGATCGATTGCCAAAAGAGGGAAAAGATATATCAGAAATGGATAAATCGTTCAAAAGAGAATTTAAAAAAATAAAAGAAAGTATAAATTAAATGCTATCTGAATTTAAAAAATTGAAAATTTATGGTTAACATTACATAGCAGAGTGTGTATAATTGTACCCATTGATAAGATTTTAGGGATAAAAATTTCACGCATATGCTTAGTATGAAGTGATAAATATTTTTAGAGGTGAATAGAATGGCTATTAAGCTGAGTTCAATTGACCAGTTTGAACAAGTATTAGAAGAAAATAAATATGTTTTTGTATTAAAACACAGTGAAACTTGTCCAATTTCTGCAAATGCGTATGATCAATTTAATAAGTTTTTATATGAAAGAGACATAGATGGTTATTATCTAATCGTTCAACAAGAGCGTAAACTATCTGATTATATCGCAGAGAAAACAAACGTAAAACACGAATCACCACAAGCTTTTTATTTTGTAGATGGTGAAATGAAGTGGAATGCAGATCACGATGATATTAACGTTTCTCAACTTGCTCAAGCTGAGGAATAATTAGAAAAGAATGAAATGATGAAGTAGCTTGCCTCAAATGTCAATGTTAGACAGATACAGGCAAGCTATTCTTATGTTATGAAAATTTTAAAATAGTTATGTATAATGTGATAATAAGTATAATTAATGGACATAATAAAGAACATGCAGAAGATATGTTATTTCTTTAATGTCAAATCATTGTTACTTAGATTTATAGATTATTCTCATACATCCTTTAGTATGTTTAAAATAATTTTTGGAAAAGAGAAAAATAAGGTGGTTAAGACAATGAAAGTTTTAGTAGCCATGGACGAATTTAATGAAATTATTTCTAGTTACCAAGCTAATAGATATGTTGAAGAAGCGGTAGCAAGTCAAATTGAAGATGCAGATATCGTTCAAGTTCCACTATTTAACGGTCGTCACGAATTATTAGATTCAGTCTTTCTTTGGCAATCAGGAAATAAATATCGTGTGAGTGCGCATGATGCTGACATGAAAGAAACCGAAGCAATATATGGACAAACGGATAGTGGTATGACTATTATCGAAGGGCACTTATTTTTAAATGGCAAAAAACCTATTCAACATCGATCAAGTTACGGTTTGGGAGAGGTTATAAAAGCAGCATTGGACAATCATACAGAACATCTTGTTATCTCTTTAGGTGGAATAGGAAGTTTTGATGGCGGTGCAGGCATGTTGCAAGCATTGGGTGCAAGATTTTATGATGATGAAGCACAAATTGTCGATATGAGGAAAGGTGCAGATTTAATAAAATATATTAGACGTATTGATTTATCAGGTGTTCATCCACAATTAGCGAAGGTAAACATTCAATTAATGTCAGATTTCTCAAGTCGGTTGTATGGGAAAAAAAGTGAAATCATGCAAACATACGAATCATTAGATCTGTCTCAAAATGAAGCAGCCGAGATAGATAATTTAATTTGGTATTTTAGTGAATTATTTAAGAATGAATTGAAAATAGCAATGGGACCAATCGAGCGCGGTGGTGCTGGAGGTGGTATAGCAGCTGTATTAAATAGTCTCTATCAAGCTGAGATTTTAACAAGCCATGAATTAGTGAATCAAATCACACATTTAGAAAACTTAATTCAACAGGCAGATCTTATTATTTTCGGAGAAGGTTTGAAAGAAGAAGATCAAATTCTAGAGACTACAACAATACGTATAGCAGAACTTACCCAACAATACAACAAGCCAGCTATTGCAATTTGTGCTACAAATGATAAATTTGATTTGTTTGAATCGTTGAATGTTACAGCAATGTTTAATACATTTATTGATATGCCTGATTCATATACAGATTTTAAGATGGGTATTCAAATCAGACATTACACAGTACAAGCACTAAAATTATTGAAAACGCAAATAAACTTACCGCTTTCATACTAATATTAAAAAAAGTTTTTATACACATTCAATTTAAAAGCCATTGACAGTAAGAGTAGCTTTTAGAGCTACATACTGACAATGGCTTTTTATGTTATTTATAAGATTGATGGCTGTTTGCTACTTCTTGAGCAATACCAACGACAACATGAACAGCTTTTTCCATTACATCGATAGAAGCGTATTCAAAAGGACCGTGGAAATTGCCACACCCCGTAAAAATATTAGGTGTAGGTAACCCCATAAAAGATAATTGTGATCCATCTGTACCGCCTCGAATAGGTTCAGTGTTAGGTACGATGTCTAAAGCGTCAAAGACACGTTTAGGTATATCTATGATGTGTTTCAAAGGTTTAATTTTTTCGGCCATGTTAAAATATTGGTCATGTACATCTACTTTAATTGGAAAATGATTATAATGAACATTAATATCATCACGAATTTCCATCATGCGTTTTTTACGTAGCTCAAACTGCTCTTTATCATGGTCGCGAATAATATATTGTAGAGTTGCTTTTTCAACATTACCTGTAAAATTCATTAAATGATAGAACCCTTCGTATCCTTCAGTTCTTTCAGGTACTTCATGTGAAGGAAGTAAACTATTAAACTGTTGACCTAAACTAATTGCATTAACCATGGCATTTTTAGCTGAACCTGGATGAACGTTAACACCGTGACAAGTGACAGTTACTTCTGCTGCATTGAAACTTTCGAATTGTAGTTCTCCTAATTGACTGCCATCCATTGTATATGCAAAATCTGCATTAAATCGACTAACATCAAATTGATGCGGGCCTCGTCCAATTTCTTCATCAGGTGTAAAGCCTACTCGAATTGTACCGTGTTTAATTTCAGGATGATCAATTAAATACTTTATACCTTCCATTATTTCCACAACACCTGCTTTATCATCGGCGCCTAGTAGAGATGTACCATCTGTCACCATTAGTGTATGCCCCACAACTTTATTTAATTCAGGAAAAACATCAGGATCTAAGATACGCTGAGATTCACCAAGTTTGATAGGTTGCCCATTATAGGCTTCAATGATATGCGGATTTACATGAGAAGCATTGAAATCTGGTGAAGTGTCTACATGTGCTAAAAAACCGACAGTAGGTACATTAAAATTAATATTGCTTTCGAGTGTAGCAAATAAGTAACCATGTTCATCCATGTCTGTTTTAAGCCCTAATGATTGAAGCTCTTCTTCCAATAGATTTAATAAATCCCACTGTTTATTCGTAGATGGTGTGGTCTT
The DNA here is from genome assembly GCF_001838765.1 of Staphylococcus sp. HMSC34G04. NCBI lineage: Bacteria > Bacillati > Bacillota > Bacilli > Caryophanales > Staphylococcaceae > Staphylococcus > Staphylococcus sp. HMSC34G04. The sequence goes on along the minus strand of NZ_KV838758.1, from coordinate 30,038 downwards.
GGAATCAGGATTAGATTGTGTATCAATTTTTACATATCTCGTTAATCTTTCGATAATTTGTTTCTTCATACGAGTTCATCCCCTTAGATTTATACTCTATTATTCATATTATAGGATTTTTTATAAGTTTTACCCTTGATTTTACCATAATATTGCTTGATGCGTGAATAAATGTAATAGACGATTTCAGATACAAGTATACCGAATGCAATTGCACCAGAAATGAGTGTTACCTCTAAAAAAGTATTAACTGCATTCGTGTAATCATTTGATACTAAAAATCTTGTAGCTTCATATGCTGCGCCACCTGGAACGAGAGGTATAATGCCGGGGACGATAAATATAATAACAGGTTGTTTGTACCGTCTACTCATTGTATGACTCATTAATCCTAATATTAGACTTCCTAAAAATGAAGCGCCAACTTTACCTAAATCCATACCTACTGTCATCTGATATATTGTCCAAGCAACAGCTCCAACAAATCCACAAGCTAACAGCAATTTTTTAGGTGCATTAAATATAATTGAAAAAAGGACTGTGGCAATGAAACTAATGATAAAGTGAAACAGATAAATAAACATAACTAACAGCCTTTCTTATAATAATAGTAATACAATAGCTACGCCTGCACCAATAGCAAATGCAGTTAAAGCAGCTTCAACACCACGTGACATACCAGCAAGTAACTCTCCGGCAAGTAAGTCACGAATAGCGTTAGTAATCAAAATACCAGGAACGAGAGGCATGACACTTGCAATAGTAATAATGTCTTGATTTTTAGCTATACCTAGTTTAGTGAATATTGCTGCAATGCTAATAACAACAGCAGATGCCACAAACTCTGAAAAGAATTTAATTTGTATATACTTTTGCACGAAACTAAACGTTAAAAAAGCTATGCCACCCGCTAGACATGCAATCCAAGCGTCGGAAGCTACGCCACCAAACATGAATAAGAAAAAACCACAAGCTACAAAGGCAGCAATGAGATTTGTTAAGAAAGAAAACTGAAGAGACGCACGTTTAAGTTGCAGTAACTCGTTTTTTGCTTCGTCAATTGTAAGTTGCTTACTCGAAATTTTACGAGATAGGCTATTGGTTAAAGCAATTTTCTCAAGGTCGGTTGTACGCTCGCGAATACGAATCAATCTCGTACTAGTACGATCATTTAATGAGAAAATAATTGCAGTTGATGTCACAAAACTGTATGTATCATGTAAACCATAACTATGGGCAATACGATTCATTGTATCCTCAATTCGATATGTTTCAGCGCCTGCTTCAAGTAAGATTCGCCCAGCAATTAAGACTACATCAATTACTTTATTTTCATCAATGATAGTGATTGAATCTGACATATCTCATCACCTCCGAAGCTATTTAATATTTTTATGAACAATTGAAGTTTACAACTTGAAGACTTAAGTTTCAATAGAGAGCTTGATTTTAATAACATTTTCAATACTAATTAAAAATAGTAAAAAAATGCTATGCATAACTGTATACGCTTTAATGATTTTTTTACGTAGCAGTTAACATAGCATTTAGATTGATTATAATTTGACAATAGGATTAAACATGACTTTATTTCTTCCTTCACTTTTAGCCACATGTACCATATCATCAGCATCTTTAAATACTTTACGTTGAGATTTACGATCATCTTGAGTTAAGTATCCAACACCAATTGAAACTGATAGCTTGATTACTTCTTTGTTTGGTAGGTGGAAAGAAGATTTTTCAACACCGCTTCGAATATTTTCTGCTAATTTCACGCTTTGATCTAGTGTGTAATCTCTGATTACAACAGAAAATTCTTCGCCACCGTTTCTAAAGATTTTGAACTGGTTTGGAACATAGTTTTTTAATAGTTGAGACATTTGTTTGAGAACAGCATCTCCTGATTGGTGTGAATAATGATCGTTTACATCTTTAAAGCCATCGATATCAATGAGAAGTAAGGCTAAACTTTGTTTCTTTTCTTCAGCTTTACTTGAGACCTCATTTAAGTGTCTATCAAATTCTTTTACATTACCTAGACCTGTAAGATAATCGTATTTATCTTCATTTTCATAACGATTGACTAAAGAGAAAAAGTGCCATATATCAACGAATGTTATTGCTGAAGCAATTGTAATAATAAATGAAATAGGGATAAGCACTAAAATCTCTACGAGTTCATAAATAGGACTTAATAATGCTAAAAATAACAAAATGACAATGCTAATCAAATTTAAAATAAGTAAAGAAATGATATCGTTTTGCTTTAAAAATGGTCCAACTGCACTGACAATACCTGCAATAACGATTAATGTAATACCATAAATAATTGAGTTTCCAAAGATAAATACATCGACTAAAGATACGATAAAAGCAGCCGTGAGTGTATATATCATGTTGGTATAACGTCCTAAAAACAAAAGAGGTACAAATGTTAAATGAACGAGGTATTCGTTCTGAAACGGGATAGGGTATGCCGCTAAAAGTAAAGAAACGAATGTCATTAGTACAGTTACATATTCTTTAGAAAAAATCATTCTTTTATTTTCAGAATATTGTAACCTATGAAATAAATATATTCCTGCCACCATGACAGATATGTTATATATGATAGCTTCAAACATTTCCATACCGACTCCTTTTTTAACCATTAGCTATTGTAAGTGAAAACTTACAATTTGTCATCATCTAGCAACAGAAATTACACACAAACAATGGTATTTAATGTTAAAATAAGCACTTAAATGGTATGATTAAAAAAATGTATAGACAATACAAAGATAATGTAAAGGTTAATCTTTGTAATTTAGACAATAGCTATGTAACATGGATATTTATGATTTTAGTTCAATGAAAACGACATTTATGGTTGATAAATATTTGCGCATATAAATATTGCATTAAAAATGATAGATAACAAATTTTACATAGCGTGAGGTACAACTTATTCAATGAAGGTGAACTGATGTATACACTATTACTTATAGCTTTTACTATGATAGTCAGTTTAATAATTACACCCATTATTATTGTAATATCAAAAAAATTAGATTTAGTAGATCGTCCTAATTTCAGAAAAGTACATACGAAACCTATCTCAGTGATGGGAGGAACGGTCATTTTATTTTCTTTCTTAATAGGGATTTGGCTCGGACACCCTATTGAACGTGAGGTTAAACCGCTTATATTAGGTGCAATTACAATGTATATGGTTGGATTGATTGATGATATTTACGATCTAAGACCTTATTTAAAGTTAGCAGGTCAAATTGTTGCAGCTTTAATTGTTACGTTTTATGGAATTACAATAGACTTTATTTCATTGCCAATTGGACCAACGATTCATTTTGGCATATTTAGTATTCCTATTACAGTAATATGGATTGTAGCAATTACCAATGCTATTAATCTTATCGACGGACTTGATGGACTTGCCTCAGGCGTCTCAGCATTGGCATTAATGACTATTGGATTCATCGCTATTTTACAAGCGAACATATTTATTATCATGATTTGTTGTGTACTTTTAGGGTCTTTACTTGGTTTCTTGTTTTATAACTTTCACCCAGCGAAAATTTTCCTAGGTGATAGTGGCGCATTAATGATAGGATTTATTATCGGTTTCTTATCATTACTCGGCTTTAAAAACATCACATTTATTGCTTTATTCTTTCCTATTGTTATATTAGCAGTGCCATTTATTGATACATTGTTTGCAATGATTCGTCGAATGAAAAAAGGACAACATATAATGCAAGCAGACAAGTCACATTTACATCATAAATTACTTGCTTTAGGATATACCCATAGACAAACCGTTTTACTTATTTATTCAATAGCGATTATGTTTAGTTTATCTAGTGTTATCCTCTATTTGTCCCAACCTTTGGGTGCACTTATGATGTTCATTCTCATTGTCTTTACGATTGAGTTGATCGTTGAATTTACTGGATTAATAGATGATAATTATCGACCAATATTAAATTTAATTACAAAAAAAGGGAATGGCAAGCCACATCATTATGATGAACATCATCGTTCATAATAAAAAACACTATGTAGGTAATAAGCACGCGTTGCTTTAACTTACATAGTGTTTTTTATTTAATTGGTTTCAATATCAAAAGGTAATAGTTTAATGTCTTCTTGTTTCAAATCATAATTTCCGGAAGTAATTCGATTTAAAAAGTCTATAAAAGTATCATATTCATTTTTTACTACGTCAATTTGATAACTTACTTTATCGGTATAAAATTGTTCTCTTAATAAGAATGTGGTAGAGGCAAGTTCATATTCAAATTTTCCTGTCTGATCATAATCTAACGTAACGGTTACTGGAATAGCTTCTCTTAATTCGACTCTACCCATATCATATATCACGTCACGCACGGCGCCACTATATGCCCTAATAAGACCGCCTGCACCTAATTTGATACCACCGAAGTAGCGTGTCACGACGACGCAAACATTGTGTATCTCTAATTTTTTCAGTATCTCAAGCATTGGGATGCCGGCTGTTCCACTTGGTTCGCCATCGTCGTTTGCTTTTTGAATATTCATCTCCGGTCCGACAGTATAGGCTGAGCAATTATGAGTTGCATCTTTATGCTTTATTTTAATTTCATCTATAAAAGCTTTTGCTTCATTTTCAGTCGAAACAGGCTTAATATATGCTATAAAGCGTGATTTACTTATCACATTTTCAATTGAATGTGCTTGTTTAATAGTAATTATGGATTTATCCATCTTATTTTTGCCACCTACAATTCAGTTTTCTAACAATATTATACACGTAACAAGATAGGTTCTAAATTATTACGATGATATTTTCTTTTTTAAAAAATTATTGTATCATAACTATGAGTATAATTGAGGAGGATAAGTATTAAGATGAAGATTGCAGTTATGACCGATTCTACAAGTTATTTACCACAACATATAATAGATCAATATAACATACCAGTCGCTTCACTAAGTGTAACTTTCGATGATGGAGTGAATTTCACTGAGAGTGATGATTTTTCTGTAGATGATTTTTATAAAAAAATGGCTTCATCTAAAACTATACCAACAACAAGCCAACCTGCTATTGGCGATTGGATTGAGAATTTTGAAAGATTAAGAGAACAAGGATACACTGATGTCATCGTGATTAACTTATCAAGTGGTATAAGCGGAAGCTATCCTTCAGCAACACAAGCTGGTGAAATGGTTGAAGATATTCAAGTACATACGTTTGATAGCCGTCTTGCTGCGATGATTGAAGGTAGCTTTGCAATTTACGCTGCTCAATTGGTACAAAAGGGATATAAACCTGATGATATTATTAATGAACTAACTGAAATAAGACAACATATTGGTGCATACTTAATTGTTGATGATTTAAAAAATTTACAAAAAAGTGGTCGTATCACTGGAGCTCAAGCTTGGGTAGGTACATTGTTGAAAATGAAACCTGTCTTGCATTTTGAAGAAGATGGTAAAATACATCCACACGAAAAAGTACGTACAAAAAAACGTGCGCTAAAATCTTTAGAAACAAACATTTTTAAAGAAATAGAAGGCTTGGAAGATGTGACTGTATTTGTAATAAACGGTGATAAAACAGAAGATGGAAAGTCATTTCTTCAGCAATTAAAGGAAGATCATCCTAATGTTCATATTCAGTATTGTGAATTTGGACCAGTGATAGCATCACATTTAGGATCAGGCGGTTTAGGATTGGGTTACTTCCCAAGAAGAATAGACATTAATTAATATATAATCAAAAGTCTGAAAGCTTGATAGGAAAGAACACAGTGGTAATATCATTAGATATCACTTGTGTTCGCTTATTTGAGTATTTCAGACTTTTTTTGAAAGTAGTGAAATAAAATTAAATATTACGGCAGACTTATTTCTCCAACGCATCAACTTGAAGATGAATTAGTATCTCAAGTTTCAAAAGGTGTTATAAAAGACA